>NZ_RCSQ01000048.1:0-65597 GCF_004103255.1 Pseudoalteromonas sp. PS5 | reverse complement strand
CTGCAATTTCTTGAATTTGTGCTTCGCTCCAACTGCCACTTTGGTCAATGCTGGCGATGGCTTGAGCGATTTCTGCCTGGTAGGCGTCAGTGACACTGGCTTGCAGCGCGTTGAGGTCATCGGCAAGGGCGGCTTTGGCCATTGGCGCGACTTTTAAATTCAGTTGTGTATCGACAATATCCGGTACGACAATGTTATCGACTTCGGCGGCAATATTTTGAATTTGCGCTTCGGTCCAACTGTTACCTGGATCGATGCTCTCAATAGCTCGAGCGATTGCGGTTGTATAATCATTTGTGATTGATTGCGCAAACGCCGCTAAGTCATCTTGAATTGCAGAGGACACAGCTGGCGCTACCTGAACCTCTAACGCAGTACTGACTTGTTGTTCAACTCTAGGAAATACGTATTCATCAGAAAAATAAGCTAATTTTTCGCCAAGCGATATATCAATAAAATAATCAATAGCATCTGGTAGTATTTGGTTGAGCCTAGCTTCAACTACTTGCTCAGCTGTGTACTCTAAGCTTAGGTTTATTAAACGATAGGTTTCGTCTATATAGTTTTTTACATCGCCAACAAGCGCGGGAGTTTTAAGGAGCTCAGGCTCTGGAAAATTGGCTAAATTGTCTATCGAAGATAGAGATAACGCGTTGTGAATAACAGGGCTTTGGGCAAATTGAGTTGGATTAACGCCTGAAAAAGTAACATGTCCTTTGTACTCAATATTTGCGGTAGGGCTTAGTATCTGGTTAAAAAAATTATTTACATACTGTTTAACGCTATACGCGTTGACCGCGTATTTGGCATTTTCGAGTGCACCTAAATCAACATCAAGGTTGAAAATAACGGTGTTGTGATAGGTTTGGGTTCCAAAATATTCTTGATCTTGCTCTTTAAGCTGCTTTGTTGCTGACGCGATTAATGCAGCTCGTTCCTCTTGCAAAATTTGAGAACTTAGATTCCCGTAATCTAGCGTGGTCATCTCGCAAACTCTCACTCAACTTTGCGTCTTAGTGACGCATGCTCATAAACAAAGGCGGCAATCTATACTTGCCACCTTTCCAGCGCCTACTTACTTAACCTCGAGGGCTTGTAGGGTAGAGCTTACGTAGTTCACAAAGCTCAAGGTCATGTCGATAACAGCAAGAATTGCTATATTCGATTTCCCAATCGGTCAGTGTTTTTTCTGTTGCAAAGAAAAAACGACGATTTTCAAATTTTTCTAGGCTACAACCTTGCATTTTCATGAACGCAGCTAGCCCTAAACGGTGTGTTGAGATCACCATATCAAACTCCTAATTAATCATTTTCGCTATTTGTCTCACTCACAGCTAGCATTCGCGTTTACCATCACCATGGGCCGTAGTCTCTAGCGTGCACTTTTGGATGCTCGCGTTACACCACTGCTCTAACATCTGGCGGTGGTTTGAACGCCTTCAAATCTCATCGATACAGAATGTAGATACCGTAGATCGGACGTTCAGTATCTGCGGGGTCTTTGCTTTGAGGCATCGATAGTTTTGCTCGTAACGAACTTGCACCATTGGGTATGTCAATTGGCGTGTCTTGAGCAACGACATACCAACTGTCTGTGTTATCAAGAGACACTTTTACAATTTGATCTTCATACGATGGGATGGTCGTAATCAAAAGTTGATGGGCTTTTCCATCTGGTTGACTGTCACTGGTGATGTTTACACTATTGGTGACCAGCTCTGCGTTACTTTGATTAATATGCATGACCGCATCATATGGTCTTATTGTACAATTATGGCTTTCTTGCCCGTTTACTTCATTACCCTCTTTAAAGGTGAGTAGGTTTAAATAAGGTAAACCTGAAGTCAGTGACAAGTGAGTTGAATAGCTGACGACGACATAAGGCCGTTGCAACAGCTCTCTTTTACGTAATGAACTCTCTAAAAATTCTTTATCAACCAATGTCTTACTGTTGAATTTTAATGTTCCGTATTGATCCGTACGAAAACTGTCTAACACATCTAGGTTGCTATGACGGTGATCGCGACTGCCTGTTTTAACGGGAACAGTTATCGTCTTTCTATGTATGGTCATCTTTAAATGATATCCAACTTACAAGTCTCATTCTCTACTATTGTACAATTTTAGCTAATTCTAAGGCGATAGTCACTGCTGAAAAATACCTAGAATTGCATATTTATTGCAGTATGAAGGCTTTTGTACTGCCTCCCAATACATTACTAATTATGTACAATAACATATCCGTTGAAAGCACGTTTCATCGACGCCCCAGCACTAGGGTTATAGATAAACCTCAGGGTAATATGATCACCGCCCTTGGTGAAAATAACGCCTTTGTTAAACGCTTCCCAAGTTGTGCCGCCATCTAAACTGTATTCGATGTTCAGGCCTTCGGTGTCGGGTAGCATTGCGATATGAACTGCGTTCCCGTTTGCAGCATCAAGCAAATGATGGGTTACCGTCGTCAAAACCGGCGCACGGCGTCCCCCTGCAGACATATCAACCTTATAGGGGGTGTGATCAATACCAGAAGAACTATCAATATTGATCCCCTCGGTTGTTTGAAAATCATCAATGATCGCATAAGCGAGATCGTACTTTTGGGCTGCAAAACTTGCGTACGCTCTAAGTAACATGGCGTTGGTATTGCCATTACCACTTGGAATAATGTGGTTGAGCGAATCAGGATCACCAATTTTTCCTGTGGTTTGCGGTGTCGATGCTGCAACTTTTTTAACGTTAGGGTGACGTTCTCGCGCTGCTAGCTTTGCGTATAAAGCTTCTAATTCTGAAAGTATGGGATACTTTATACTAACACCCGCTTTGAGTTGCATGGGGCTAACGAGGCTGTTGTAGGTCATTAGCATCCACCAATACTCGGTATGGCCATACAAGCGGTATGAAATTAATGGTGGGTTGCCTTCATCTTCAACGATTAAATACGTACCGGCCATCGGCAGCTTTTTTATCGCTGCAAACATATATGAATCTAAGACATCATATACACCGCCCTGTTTTCCTGTTTGTTCGGTACGGTGCTTAAAGGGCATGAATTTTTCAGCTGAGTAACGGCGCTCTGTTTCTCTTTGTATGTCAATATAAAACATGCGTTATTCCTCTAAAACTAACCAACCAAAGTCAACCGTGATCTGTATCGGGTCGTCACTGGGGTTGGCTATGTGCCAATAGAGTTTGTTATTTGGGAACTCATCTTTGTTGATGAGTGTCGGGTAGCGGTTATTACCCCAGACAGTGCCGAGTGTGTCCCATACCGCGCCCTCATAACTTAAGTAATTTGGGTAAGCTAAAAACTCAAAAGGATTTGGGTCAGAAAAGTCTTTTTTACCAAATATCCTGATCAAGCATGGCGCGCTGACCTCAAGCTTGGTGAGCGTGATTGATTGGCCCATTTTGACGCTTAGGCTTTCAAACTGTTTTGGCGCTATGACTCCTGAGGTGAGTATATCTTCACGACGATATGCGGCACCACCGCCACCGCCGCCCTTGAGGATTTTAAAGTCGTTCAATAATGCCATGACAGGCCTCTGTGTTTCACGTTGTGGCTTCTAGACAAAAAGGGGCGGCTCACTCAGTGAGACGCCCCAGTTGTTGCGTTGCTCGGGGCTTTATTTAGAAAGCCATTGCACGTAAGTTTGATACTACCGGTCGGTTAAGTGCCGAGCCATTAAGTACTAACTTTATTTGCGTTGAGGTATGCTCAAAGTTCTCTTTCGTGTAGGTATACTCAGTTCTGTCTATACCAAGCGCTTTTTCATCAGGGGATGTCATTTCAATCCAAGTGATGTTACTGGCACTTGGATCCACAGCGTAAAATACTTGTACGCTTGCATCACCTTTAAATTGGCCTTCAAAGGTAACTCGCAACGTTGACTCGGCAGCGCCAGTCATAAAGGTACGTGTACAGTAGAGGGCTTTAGATGCTTGTGAGCCAATCATCATCAGCGCTTCTGGCCACATTAATGGTGATCTATAGTGACTGTCTGACGATAAACGCGCAGAAACATTAACTTTACCCGTAAATGAATTAGGCAAGCGGAACGGCACATTCTCGTCGAGTTCGTAGGTGACATTCTCTTCCGTCGTAAAGTTGATCTTAATATTTGATTTATCAGAAGGGCGAATTGCACCACCTGCTACCATTAAATCAGACAATTTTTCAACTTCGAACTCGCCAAAATTAATCTCTTTTTCTAAAGAGGTAAATTCAGCTCTGAGTAAGCGGAATGTTAAATCTGCTTTTTGGTGTGGCGTCCAAGTTGTTGCGTTGGATGACGATAACATGACACCAATTTGGTAAGCTTGCTCCGTGATCACTTTTTGCTTCTCGTTGACACCGCCTAGCTCTGCAATCGCCATTTCGTGGTCAGCATCATCGGTTAATACAACAAAAGCATACTCCTGGCCCGCTTCAATATAAGTTGGGTCAAAAGTCAGACGTGTCCAGCCATAATCCTCAGGTTTGCTATAAGATTGCGGTTTACCATCGATCAGGGGATCTTCTTTAGAAGCATAAAGTCCACTGTCGTATTCAATTAACTCGTCAGCATTTACCCGCACTTCAGCTAATGTTTTATCTGGAATACCAACAGTCGTATTACGTAATTGCAGCACGAGTTGCTTAGCACCGCGTTTAGTAATTTTAATATCGACCCCTGAGATAAAGTGGCTCTCATTAAGTGTGAAGGTTTGCGCTAATGGATCCCAGCGTTGGAAACCTCCAGAGAACTTAGTTTGCCACTCCTCTGTTGTAATGGTGCCCTTACCCGTGAATGACGCTTCTGCTTCAGTTGGCTCGCTGCCACCAATACCTGTGCCTTTCACTGTTACTGCTTTTCGACCTGCAGGGTACGTCTCTTTTGGGATCTTAAACTTACCTTTGAGTACGCCAGAAGCGTCTGCAATCGTCGGGGTACTGCCATCAATAGAGACAACTGGCAATACGTCACCATCAAAGGTTAAGGCTTGAATTCCTTCCCCTTCCAACATGCCTTCTAGTGTAAATTCGACGTCCAGCTCCCGTAAAAACTCAGCGGCACGAGAAGTTGAGCCTACTTTTTGCGAAGTTACATTACCTCTAAACTTAAAGCCATATACCCCATGGTTTACAACAGTACTATTAAGCGGTGGACCATCTTTTAGTTCTATTTTACTTTCTGTCCAAATATCAACGGCAGGGATAAGTGTCATTTTTGCCGGAATAGGTTTAAACGCCGAGTAAGGGTTCACCTTCATACTCCCCGTTTTTTCAACCTGCTCGACAGGGCGTCCCTTATCAATGAGTACCGTATGCTGATAATCAAGAGTCCATGGTTTGGTTTCTTTAGATGTATTTAAAGAGTTTGGTTTCATATTAATAGGCAGCACAAGCTCTTCACGAGCAGGATTTATTTGCGCTATTTGTTCAATACCATCCACTTTATTGCCTGTTAGATTCGATTCTAGACCTCGGTCACGCATGTCGTCATCCAGCATAGGATCAACGAATAATCCATGAGTGGCTGATGGTGCTTGGCGACTTGTATCATTTTTTAAGCGCTCTAATGACACCAAATCGTATAAGTCAACAATACTTTGCTGCATCTTATTTAGATCGCTCATATGTACTACTTTTACACCATCACGCTTAACATCAGGTTCTTCCCACCAAGTGTGATAAATTTCAGCAAGAGAAAGCACGTTGTCAGGCAGCGCTGGAGATGCTGGTTTGGCGAAAGGTGATGATACACCACGTTTCATTATCAACTCACCATCTTTGTTTAAATACAAACGGTCGATTCTAGGTACGCGCCATTGGTAGTCGATCTGAACTTCTGTACCAGGCACTAGGCTTGTTTCGAGGCCATCTGGAGTTTCATCAGTTGTAAATGATTTTTGGATCTCTATTGCTTTACGGTCACCGGAAATACTCACTGCATGGGTGATCTCTTCATTGTGATTTAGGTCAACATAATACGAATCCTGAGGACCAGGAACACCGTCAACAGAACGCCATTTTATCGTCGAGTTACTTTCTTGGTTACCTAGAAAATCCCAATGTGTACCTTCTTCAAAGATAACTTCGCTTTCGCCAGAACCAATGTATATCTTTTCAATTGAAGTAACAGCACTTACACCAAGCTGGTCAATACCTTCAGTAGTACGGATTATTTTTTTGTGGCGTAAACTCACTTCACCATAAACAACTTCAATTTGATATACAGGACCAAAGTCTAGGTTTAGTCGGTTTGTATTCTTCTCGGGATCACTGTTTGGGTGAAAAGCTATTCTTTCACCTTGCGTCAGGTAAGTAACTGCATTGTTTTTGAAGCGGCTACGTTTATCGTGGCGTAAATCAATTTCTCTGCCGCCGACATGGGCACGACCACTTGAGATAACAAATGTTGTTGAATCTTTCAGTGGGTCAGTGAGATCACCATCTACATCGGTATTGAACTCATGTAAGCGCACATCAAGGCCATTTACAGCATAATCACCATGGGCATCCACATCATAGCGCACAATTTGTGCGACTAGCTCTTTGGCTTCATCGGATAGCAGTGCTTCCTCTTCCAGTAGTTTACCGTTAGAAACCGTATAGACAGGGTAGAAGTCGCCCACATTATCTTGCACATAATCGAGTCCCCACTTAACTGATGCGTCTGGAGAGGTAAGCTCTGAGCCACCGACATTCTCTGCGCCTGAATTATCAACCCAGACACCAAATTTAAAGGTAGCATTGTGGCTCGCTGAAATTGGCTCAGCAGTTTGCGGCACGTATAGTACGGCACCGTTGATATAGATTGCAGCAGCATCGGCGCGTAGCTTAATATCATCGCCAATCGGTTGTGACACATGCAATGAACCGCCAGAGAGTAATTGGCCGTTACGTAGTAGTGCGTTACCTAGACCCTTAACCCACTGGGCAATAGCAGAGATTAATTTAGGGTGGGCGTCGGCATCCATGTTATGGTCATCAATATCGAGTGTATTTTCATATTTAAACTCAAATAACTCTGAGATATTAATGTTGGTTAGTGTTACCACAAGGCGCAGTGAAATTGAGCCTTCAAAATAATACGTTAAGGCGTTTGAAGGTTGACCAAGCGCCAGTAGAAACGGTTCTTCAGCTGGAATGTTATCGTCTTCGCTGACGCTACCATAAAGATAAACTTCACCGATATCCATATCTTCTGTAGTTGCATTCGGAGGAATATTACAGACGAATTCGATAGAGTTTTCACTGATCACACGTCGTGATGTTATGGGGGCTTCATACCAAGTTTCGTTGGTAGACTCGCCATCGCGTGACGAATTTAAATCACCTTTTGTTGCACTGATAGCAAAATGTGTTGGGTTAATGTTCCAACCTTGTTGGTTGGCTGCGTTAATCGTCTTTGATAGACCTTCGTTCGTTATGACGCCAATAACTGCCATTTCAATTTTCCTTTATACAAGTCTCATTCGGATGTGTGTGAGTTAAACTACGGTCACACGTAAAGGGCGTACGCGCGGTACATCATTTGCGGTACCTTCAAGTTCTAGCTTAATGCGTATAGTTTCACCCGAGATATCATTTAATTCGTAGCGTCGCTCGCTAAAACCACCGCCCAGCGACATTTGCTCTACTAATGGCAGTTCCAGCCATTGTGAACCCGTTGAGTAGTACGCTGTCACTTTTGAGTCAAGGCCTGTCGCAGCATCAAATCCAACACGAACATCGACATGCTCGCCTAAGCTGATGTGACGGGTGATATAAATACCTTTTTCTTTTACACCAGCACCCACCATAGTAATCGGTGCCAGAACTTGTGGAGTTTTACCTTTGGTGCCTGATAGCTCCACCTTGACCTTCGCACGACCTGTTACCTTCTCGCCTAGGGTGATTAATGAGCCTTCTTTCAAGCGCACTTCACGATTGCTCGGCAAGGTCATCACGAGGTTAACGTCGGTTTCTGCATCTTGGCGCATGGCGTTAAACTGTGTTTGCACCAGATCTGCTTCATACAAATCAAACTCGCCCAAGTTATAGTTTCTTGTGGTTGAGGTAAACTCAGCTTCATGCAGCGTAAAACGTAGGTCAGTTTTTTGATGCGGTGTCCAAGTCACGGCATTACTTGAGCTCAATAGCACACCAATTTGAAATGGTTGCGCTGTTACCCATGCGTCAGCTTTTTCGTCATAGTCGCCTAATGTGGCCACTTCAACTTCATAGTTCGGATCATCAGACATCAGCACAATACAGTATTCAACACCACGCTCTAACAGCACAGGGTCAAAGGTAATGCGTGTTGCAGTGTTGTTTTGTGTGGTGATCGTATGAGCTTCAACACGTGTGCGACGTAATACAGTTTGTGTCGGAATGCCGTTTTCTGTCGTGCGTATGTCCACAGTTAGTGCGGTTTCACCTACTTTGGTAAACCAGACATCGGCTGCGGCTAGATACAGTGTACGATCAAAAGTAAATGTTTGTGCTAATGGGTCGTAGCGCGTAATTTGTGTTAGTGATGTGGTGATCACATCTTGTACTTGAGTAACCTCAGCTTGCCCGTGTCCGGTAAAGGTCGTCGCTGCGCTGCTATTTTTGTTACCTTCCACTGTTACATCATAGGTACCCGCGGGCACATTTGATGGAATTTGGAATGAGCCGCGTACAGCCCCGTTGTGATCTGCTATCAATGTGTTAGACATGTCTCATTCTCTCTTTATTAGCCTAAGTTGCCATGGTTTGTGTGGCTGATAACCTCAGCACGGTTTTGTTGGCTAAATGAACCCAGACCCCATGAACAAGGACGTCTAAATACCGCTAGGCGGGAGTCCTTACTTAAATCAATCAGATATTTAGATGACGCTTTTAGCTCACTTTCTCCAGCCTCGCTAGTCCAACATTCAATGATGTCACCTTGACGGCGTACACGGACTAACATCCCTTCTGGGAATGCTGACCAAGCCGCCCCATTATTGTTACGCACATCGGTATTTTTTGAGCGAGAAATCTCAGTGGCATCGGCTGAGCGATAATCTTTAATAATGGCCCAGCGCAAATCGTTCTCGCCTTTGTCTTGGTTTCGAACAGCACTGAGGGTATGCTCTTTACCGTCAACTTTGATCCGAGCAATAACGATACCCATGCGGTCATTGTCGTTATCAAGGCCTGTGAAACGGGCGGTTACATCAAAGTTATCAAATGTATTGGTTGAAAGCAGCATTGCCCAAGAGGTTGAATTAAATCGATATTGAAGATGGCCGTTCGATACAGACCACGCAGAACTTTCATTACCAACTTGCCCATTAGTAGAAGGGTTGCTGCGCTCCCAGTTAAGGATTGCATGCTGTGCGCCTTCAAACAGTGGGCGTGTATCTAATCGTCTGTTGTCGCCAATTAGCAGTGTTTTGTCAACCGCTGGGAGGCCGTATTCACCAACAGAATCTGTTACATCTTTGCTCCCAAAGCGAATATTTCTTACCGCTTCACCTGGCTTAAAGCCTTGCAGGTCAAAGCTAACGCGCAGACTACGTAAGTTAGGCAAATCTTCTACACGCATGGTCGTGGATGAGCTCACATTTCGAGAATTAGTGACTGTGGCAACACTACCACTACCAAAACGCTGTCTGAAATCAGAGGCGCGCATACGTTGACGCGACGCAATGACGGTACGACTAATGGAAGTTCTTAGGTTTGTTTGTACTGTCCAATTATCGATCGCCGGAGAAATTGTCAGCTTTGGTGGAATTGGGTCAAATGCCGCATATGGATTGACCTTCATGGCCCCTGTGCTGGCATTTTGAGAGACAATTTCTTTTAAAGTATACGGTAAGCAGGCTAGACCCTGTGGTGCATCTTCTTGGCTGATTGACTTGGTATCTATGGTATTGACATCAAATGCCAAGGTGAGCTCTTGGTTCTGTGCATCGACCATTGCGGTTTGTGTAGCGCCACCATCACGATAGTCATCGCTGATGAATGGGTCAACAAACATACCTTTTGTAGTACGTGGATCGTCCGAGTTCGCAAGGCGTTCAACGCGCTCAACAGCCAACATATCAAACAGTTGTGAAATATGGTTGCGCATTTCGTTTAATTCGGACGCTTTGAGTGCCACCACGCCTGAGTCTTCGATCTGAGGGTTAACTCCCGCAGTCCAATGGTGGCGAATTTCAGCAAGCTGTAGGGCGCGGCCGGTACTGCTGGGGTAGTCAATGAACGAGTGTCCCCTTTGCCTTTAACGCGTTCTATTTGCCCTGTGCGGTTTAAGATAACCAAGTCTTTTCTCGGTAGCAGCGTTTCATAACTGACTAAGAAATGGGAATCTTCGACCGCATCTTGCAATGTAAAACCGGCTGCACTGATGTCGTTGGTGGGCACTGTTTCTGTTTTGGTAAATTGGACTTCGATGAAATAGTGCGCATCCATCGTAGGCGCTTGAGTTCCACTTCTAGACCAGTCTATAAAAGATCCAGATATGTCAAAGTGTACGCCTTCACGGTATTGTCGGCCGTCACCATATACGGCGATTATTTTAGTAGGGTTTTCTACAACAAAGTCACGTGTAGCGCTAAATTGGCCTCTTAGCACTCGGAATACTTGCTGTTTGGTGTAATCAACCCTAATAGGCTTATCAGTTGCAACGGGTTGCTCAAAAAGAGATACACCCATAATTCCCTTAGCATCAGGCTTAAATGTATGTCGCTCGGCAGCAACCGGCGCGGTATCAGGGTCAAAGTACTCTTTTATCTCAACGGTTTTATGTTGTTTTATTTCTGTGCCGTCGATATGGGCTTTGCCTTCAGAAACTTGAATAACATAAGAACTATCGTCGGTTTCGGTTATTGTTGCTTTTAGACCATTGACCACATAAGAGCCATTAGCATCTCTGTCATAACGAACAATGGCGCTAGACACTGGCTCTTGTACAATTTCACCTTTTACAACCGTTTTGAGATAACCATCTTCGACAACATGAATTTCATAGTAACGCGTGCCAGCGCTTTGATGGCGAGTGCCCCATTTTAGCGTTTTCTCTTGTGTGTCTGTATCGGTTGAGAGCCAAACACCCACTCCCATCACGCCACTCAAAGGTATGATCACTTCGCCTGCAGGCACCGTGTAAAGTACGCCCTTGTGGTAAAAACGCGCTGAATCTACTTTGCATCGTCCTGTTGCACGATCAATATACATAGAGCCACCACTGGCAAGCTGACCATCCACTAGGATAGTTTCACCCAGCGCTTTAATTTGATCGGTGAGCGTGCCGAATAATTCTTGGTGAGCGGTTGCATCGGTGTTATGTTCTTCAATCGAGCGATGGCCTGTGTATTTAAATTCAAATACTTGTGATGCTTGAATATTGGCAAGCGTGACGTGCATGCGCAGCGTGATAGAGCCATCTTTAAAATAAGTGACGTTATCGCTTGGGTGACCGATCGCCAGCAAAAACTCCGACCCTTCGTCTGGATTTTCACCGAACAGGTAAATCTCTTTGATGTGCTGATCTGTTTCGGTTACCTGTGGAGGTATTGTACAAACAAACTGAATGGTATTTTCAGAAACCACAGTTTGATCTGTGATGTGTGCGTCATACCAAGTGACATTTGTATCAGTTCGCTTTGCACTCAACTCCCCGTCTTGTGCCGAAATACCAAACCGTGTTGGGAAAATCGACCAGCCCTGGTTCGATGATGCCTTTACAGCTTCGGCAAGACCTTTATTGGTCACAATGCCTGTTATAGCCATGGAATAATCCCCTCAATTTTCATTTTGGTGGCGTTTGGGATAGGCCACCTACAAGTCTCAAGACATAAGTCTGTGTTAATACTACCACTGTTGTACAATGTGGCGCTAGCGTAAAGCGAAAAGGAGTGAAAAAAGAATATAGACTGTTACTCTTGCTTCAAACCAATTAGCGAATTTGTCTCAGTGCTACCATGTGTTATCGTCATGATTTTATGTACGTACCATAGAACCTAATATGTTAATTCTGATGCTTTTTATTCATTCACAATACATGATTCGGCTAGTCTGGCGGCACACTGTGTATGTTACCCGAAAACTCTCGGTCCAATTGTCCGACTATCATGCACATTAAAGGTGAGGGTAAAGCGCTTCTAAGTGTCTGTGCTACTATGCCTTTTGTGCCTACGATGTTGGCATTAAGTGTGACTGTAAGGGTTTGCTCCTGTTCTCTTTCTTTCGTGTAGCCAAGCAAATCTTGATGAACCAAGCCAACCACACTGGTAACAATAGGGCTGACAGTATAGCCATAAAATTGACTGAGTCCGACACCTGCCATGCCAAACAACACGCTTGTTGATGTGGCACCTGGAATTTCTCGGTCTGTGAGCACGTTGACGGCTGTGTTAATTTCTGTACTTACTGAGCAAGTATACTCTTGTACAATACTCGTCATGGTGGCTAAGTACTCACGCTCCAATAGACCTCTGACATCTAGCATCACTGGAGAGGCGACACTTCCTTCGAGCGTATGATTTGCGCGATAATGCACCCCCAACACCAGTGGTGATTGTACTGTCCCATCGAGGGTTTGATGAGGTAGAATGTTGTATGCGGTGCGTAGTTTTTCATCAACAAAATTGATGAGTAGTGCAAAGTCACTCATCACCGGGTAAACGTATTGACGCAAAAAGAGTCTCAGTGCTTGCAGTGCATTGCCTGTCAACTTATCGTTGTTTTTGGTCAGATCGACTTCCACGCGATAGGTCATTTCATCAGCGGTTTCGCCTGTCGGATCATCTTCCCACCACTCAAACAGTTGTACGTATTCTTTAAGCTCAAGCAAATCGAGCATCAGCTCAACCCCTTTTCTGGAGCCTTTTAGCTGGTGAATGGCCGTTAAAAATGAGCGCACCAGTGCTACATCTAGAGGACTCATGTTCAACGCATCGGTGAGATATTGATACCCGAACTCAGAAATAATTTGACTGTTTCGGTTGCGACTTAGGTCAAGGTCTTCTTGGGTGTATTTTTTGCCTTGAATAACCCACTCAAACCCTTCGGCAGCTGATTGAATTCGGTACTTAAAACCCGGTTCTAACGCATACAAATCGGAGTTTCGTAAGTCGTTGAATTGGTATACTAAGCCCAGTGTCTCGCATTTGATGGAATCAATTGGAACTGGATGGCCATGAGACAAACCCAAATACTCAAAACGTACAGGTGCAGCACACTTTATTTCATATAGGGCATTTTCTTCGAAATAGCCCTCTTTCATGTTGCGTTGTAACGGTGTAATTTGCTTGATGTATTCGACTGCCTCATCGGCAACGATGTGGCTGATGGGCTCTAGTGATAGTGCTTGTGCGATGAATTGATGTGTACCTGTGCCAAAACTCAATTCAGCGACTTGTCGTTTAATCAGCGGTTCATCCATGTACACACTGGGTTCAATGATGGTGTCGTTTGGGTAACCTGTGATTTGAAATATGTCTGAGGCAGGTTGTTTGGCTAGCACTAAGTAAGTGGCGTACTTATCCCTAATTGCTTCCAAATGTTCTTGAACATTGTTTGTCCGCTCAAAATAGATATGTTCTAGGGCGTCGATCACGTCTTTAAATAGCGGCTTATTTCGCAGCTTTTCCGGTACTAACCCTTGAATATCAATAAAAGAATTTTGCATCTCACTCTCCATATGCACTAACGCTGAGCGGGACCTGAAGTCGCTTCAAAGCTTTTACTTGAGTCATATAGCGACACACGTGGCATGAATTTGAAATACTCACTCCAAGCAATGTTAAGTGGTTGCCATTGCTCCAGTTCTTCATCGCTGAGATCGGGGGCTGGGAGCACCTCTATGCGCACGGCCTTGGCGTAAGGGAGATCAGCTAGAATGGCACTTTCTACGTCAAAAGAATCTAGCTTTAGACCTAAGCGGTTTTCAAATTGAGCCAAAGATTGGAGCACATCGATATCAATCGAAGAGGGGAGTTGATTACCTTTTTTAGGGATGATCTGTACTTCTAAGATCACTTCTACAACACGACCACTTACCAATACTGGCGGTGTTACACCCATCGGGCGATTTTCTTCCGGTGCGACCTGTGCTATTACGTTTTCTTTTTCTGCTTCGGTGAGAGGCTGCTCGGTGTCAATAATGTAGGCGATCATTTGCTTGGCTGAATCTAAATCTTTAGCTCGCACATCTATGGCATTTGGGAGCACTTCAGTGATGCGCTTCATATAGTCGTGACGGCCTCTGATCACACGCCCGGTTTCGTGGCGAAGCGGGCCTTTTACCTGTATCTCGCCGACGGTATCTGGAGCTTGATAGCGACTCGCGATCGCCACGTTCTCTAACGTGCCGACTTCTAGGTTAATATTGGTCAACTGCACGCGCTTGTTTTCATGCAGTTGAATATACAGTAGTGACAATTCATATCCGGCCCTGAACTTATCGGCATCTTCTAGGTAGTCATTAATAGCCATTACATCAATGGAACCCACCGTGTTGGTGATACAAACATATTTGCCATTGATCAGATCTATGACATCTTCACTGTGCGGCACGGCTTTATTGTTGAGCTTTAATTCAAAGTGCTCGCTGACATTTTCTTCTGTAAATCTAAATACTTGCGGTTTAGAGGTAGGCAATATGATAGATGTTGTGGCAAGTTGTCCAATGGCAACATCGATTTGTGTCGGTAGCGCACTTTCACTGCTTGGCGGAGAAATCGTATAATCTCCCAATGAGAGTAAATCATATACGCCAGACTCATCTTCGTATTCACCGACTTTATCGAACTTTTTGATAGTGGTGACACTTGAGGTGTAAATGGATAAACGCAGGCTCACGTTGCTACCACGATATGCAGAGTAGCCAAGAGGCCCCGCGATTGCGCGAGCTGAGCTTTCTAAATGAGTTTCGTGTAGGTATGCCTCTCGTCGATTTGCAAGTGCAGAATATGTGGTAAATGAACCGACTGCAGAGAGTAATTCTAGAATAATTTGCCCGGTACCAAATTTGTAAAAGTCGCGCCAAGCACCATCGGTTTCGGAGTATTTTTCTTCTAATTTGCCGGTGAGATCGTTCAGTATTTGTTCGTAGCTGAACGAGTCAGGCTGGATCAAGTCTTGTGACATGGGGCATTACCTCGTGTTAATCTTTGGTCTGCAGTTTTTTTGTGAAGGTAAAGGTTCTATCACCTAAGCCTTTGATACTATAAAGTAAGTTCACAGAGTAAATATGCTCGTCAGGTATCATCTCCACGTTTAAAGACATGATAACGACGCGTGGTTCAAACTGGGTGATGGCATTATTCAGCCTGTGTTGAATATTAAAAGCAATCTCGTCATCCATTATTTCAAACAATAGATGTTCAATATCCATCCCGTATTCTGGATGGAATACGCGCTCACCGAGACGTGTATTAAATAGGTTATTTAATGCTTGCTGTACGGACTCTTCGTCAGAGACGAGATGTTCAGTAAACATATCACATTGATTAACGTCACTATATAACGCCATTTAAAAACTCCAATATCTAGTCTCATTAGAAGCACATTGTACAATTTATCTGATTGGCGCGTTTATCTAGGCTGTTTTGACTTTACTGGCACCTGACACTAT
The DNA here is from genome assembly GCF_004103255.1 of Pseudoalteromonas sp. PS5. Lineage (NCBI taxonomy): Bacteria > Pseudomonadati > Pseudomonadota > Gammaproteobacteria > Alteromonadales > Pseudoalteromonadaceae > Pseudoalteromonas > Pseudoalteromonas sp. PS5. Next base: position 50,019 of record NZ_RCSQ01000048.1, on the reverse strand, counting down.
GACGCCAATATTACACCCTGTCACCAAGTCAGTGATCCGAGCATCATTTTTTTTCTCAGCCCTAGTAAACCCTGACGCTGTGACAATAACGCCCTTGTGACCACATGAAGATGAGGTAATATCGCCGAACCGTGCTTTTGGTTTACCCTGTGCAATGACGGTCTTTGCGCCTCGGCGTAAAATTGTCCCTGTCATTGGAATGGGGGTTGGGTGACATACACAAATGCCAACCCACCTGTCACCTAGTCGCGCGTTGTTTAGTGCTGGTAATACCATAATAAACCTCTCGTAGCGGAAAGTTAATAATATTGTACAATAATCACTGAGCGTCTACTCTGGAAATCAACTCAAACTGAATTTCTTGGCCAAATGTAATTAAGCCAAGCTCAAGCTCTGCAAACGTGGCTCTGTCAAAATGGAGTTGATCCCACGGTGTGTCAGTGTTTACCTCTCTTGCCAGCACGCTGAAGCCTGAGTCATCGCTGATGAGTTTCAGCTCTACTCCTTCTATTTCTGACCAAGTTTGAAACGATTGGCCGCTGCTATTATCTTCCAAAGGTACGTAGTCGGTTGGTGTGTTGAAGGTGACTTGATCAACAGCCACACTCATTACGCCGCCAATGCCTCTTTTAACAATACTGATCAGTTGTTCCTCATGGTCATAGCCTAGGCAAAAACCGGCAGCGTATCGATGCAGCGCCGTGCTTTTTAGATGCACGGTTAAACTCCCTCGCCAATCTGGATCGTTAATATCATTATACAAATAGTATCCGCGCCGATAGTAGCTCGAATCACTCAGCACCACTTCGTTTTCGCCGAGCCACTGCCATTCACCACGCAAAGCGCGCCAGCTATGAGATGAAAAGTCCACTGACGGGGTTGGCTCGTTAGGCTGCACCGAGTCGTTAGCGATAAAGCGTTCAATCTCGGTCTCTAGTTTTTGCTGTGCAGGCCCACTGAGCGCTTGCTTTGATTCAATCAATCGCTCTGAGAGTTGAGTGGCATGTCTTGCCTTATTGGTGGCCCAGAGTCCAATGTCTTCATCGTCAATTGAACCGTCTTCAAGTCCTGCTTGGAGTTGCTGAATATTAAAATAATTTTGCTTTATGTCTTGACTGTAGGTGGCCACAGCAGTGAAGCAGTGCTCAAATGGAGAATTAGGCTCCGTGAGCTGGCCTATTTCCATCATTAGTTGCGCTAAATGCTGCATGGCGGTTGACAGCAACTCATTGACTATTTTTGCAAAATCGAGCAGCTCTTGAGTGATATTTTTTAATGAATACAAAGTATTACGAATATTCGTGAGCTGCGAAGCAATAGCATTACAATCAGACAGTTGGGTAAGTTCGAAAAGCGGCGCCCGTAGTGGCTCGAAATACTCCCCGTTGGCAATTGAAGCAAATAAGCGGCTCATTCCGCCAATCGTTTGATAAAGAAATTCGTCATTGGATACCTCTACCGCGCGTCCATTGGTGCTCATGGCTGTGTAAAATGTGCCCAATTGGCGCATTTGCGACCTCATGTCGTTGCTGATTGTATTAATATCTGCGATGAGCTGCTGTCGTGTGTTGACAATACTGATGTCACAAAGCGTTTGTAAATCTGGGTGGGCGTTCAATACTTGCGTGCTTAGCTCATTTAAGCGCTGGCTGATGCCGTCAGGTAGCTGATCCGTCATAGTCGTTTCTCAAGTCTCATTTAAAAAGCGTAATTATGCTAACATCGATTTTGCTCGCGTATGAGCAGCTTAATTATATATTGTACAATAGTGAGAGGGGAGGATAAATCCTCATTTCATTAGTTCTCAGTAATTTTTGGTGCCTTCAATGCGATTTGTGTGCCTGCATTGTGTGTTTCTGTTTTACCTGTTTTGTAGCTGAGATTTTTGCCAACTTTATAGTTTGCATTTTGTGCTATGCGATAGTCGAGGTTCTTACCCACGTTCATAAAGAGATCTTTATCTATGACCCAGTCCATCGAGCCTGTTACGTGCCAGCCCCGTTTGGTTTTAGCAAGACTCGATGAGCCGCTGCCACCTTCAAGTAGCATAAATCCGGTATTACTCACATTAGCTGCGTTGACTTCACTGAGCATGTGGACACCCTTGAGAGACAGTGCCTTACCGAATTTATCTTTACCGATAGTGCCCATCGCTGCAGAAACGCTACCTTTACCTGAAAAAATATTGCCAGAACCTTGATAGTGGCCACCACTGATAGTGAGATCGCCGCCCACGGTATTACCTTGTAAAGTAGTATTTGCACCATCAGCAACGCTAATGTTTTTTCCTACGTTGACACCACTCATTGTTAACGAGGAGGTTTTGGATGCGGTTAATGACTGGCTTAAAGATCCGCCCTCTATGTTCAAGCTGCCTTGGTTGAGTAAAATATCAGTATCTGAGCTGGTTGTATTTACCATCGATAGCGCGCTTGAGCACTTGGTTAGGTTTAGGGCATTGGTGTCACCTTGCACTTTACCGCCGTCAATGCGCACAATGCTCTCTGTTATTGTGTACGCTACTTTTTGGCTTTTTACGTCGCTATTGTAACTCAACAAGGAACTGTTGTTGGATAATATGATTGCAGTGTCGCTCCCTGAAGCTTCCAAATTGGCATTGTGTAGCTCTACTTTACAGGCTGTCCCATCGATAATGCTTTGGGTCGCTTTTATCGAAGCATGCTGCACCTGCAACACTCCGTTTTTACCCGATAACACATTACTGGCGCTGCATTGCGTGTTGTGACCGATATACACTTTGCTATCGTCACAGCCTGACATGATGCCACTATCGGCTGATGAGTTAACTTTGATAGTAGAATTGATCGCCGACAACACTGGACCTTGCAGATCTTTAAAGAGCCATTTATCGACTTCTAAATTACTTGAATGCAGTGTAATGGCAACTTGGTTGGCGGACTTGGCAACGGTTGCACCCGCATTTATCTTTGCGCCATGATGTTGGGATAATATATGGCTACAGTTGTTGAACAATATCGCTTGGCTATTGTTCATAGTGAGGTCAGTACCATGGAATTGAAAGCGACAGTGTTTTGAGTTTTTGGCAAAAAATGTCCCCACAGGCAGTACTTTGGCATGAGGTCCCATGGAAAAGCTCATGGTAATGTGCTCACAATCCAATACATTATGCTCTGTGACCCAATCCTTAGTTTGTAACATAGTGACGGCCCCAAAGCGGCATTTAGACATGTTGCCGTTCCAACTAGACAGACCATTTAAACTGATAAAAAAGTGCTCGCTGTCTTTGATGTTTTCTAATGTGCTATCAATGAAAATAAAGCGGATTTTTGCATCAGGACTTTGGTTTTTCATTTTCCCTTGAATAGCGGCAATAGAGCTATTACGCAAAATAATAGTTGCCGGCGTTTCATAATTTAATGATTGTATTGTACAACCATTGAGTTGATAGGTGCCGTCTTTATCTATATTTAAATTACCGGCTTTACCGTGCAAACTGAAAGTTGGGTATTTAAGTGAACGCTCAGTTGCAAATATGGGAGCTGAGCTTTGTTGTTCGTTAAATATTCCTGTTGTCAGATGATCAATGGCGTTACCTGTTTCAAGCTGTGCAGGCTTGAGATCGGCAGGGTAGGGATTGTTGTCAATGACACCCGCTTCTACATCCTTACGATGCAGTATTCTGTTGGGATGTGTCATGATTTATCTCCTTTTGGATTGCCTTGACCTATGATTTGATTGATTATGTTTTCAAAACCAATGCCATTTTGTGCCGTTGCGACATCCACTCCGTTGCTTGCTAGCAATGAAATAGCATCCGCACTGTTGATCATCAAAGAAGGTGTATTAAGAAAGATACCGTTTTTAGTTATAGTGAGTTCAACCCCCGCAAAGCTTGCATAAAGCTTTTGGTTTTCTCTATCAAACTCAACTAAGGTGCCATGTGGATCGCTGAGTAAAGTGACACTGCGTTCATTATCGTTAAATGTCTGACTGCCATCTTGCTGACGCGACTCTTTAAATGATAGACCTGGTGCGTGACTGGTAATAGATTTATTGCCATGAGCATCTGCTTCGCCATATCGGTGAGGATACTCACTTTGAAAATCCGTTGGGCGCGTTTGGCGGTTACTGACGCGCCAACGGTATACTGGGTGGTAGATACTCTTTTCTGGAAATTCAACTAATACCGTAGAGTGTAGCTCTGGTACATACATGCTGCTGCCAAACGCATTATTGCCAAGGTGTGCGGGTAATTGAGGATAGCACCAAGGTAAATCATCGATATCGATAAACTTGCTATCCATGAGGCCTTCAATAGAAACTTTGACTCTACCTAACATTCTGGGGTCTTTTACATCAACCACAGTCCCTTCGTATTGGCGTTGAAGAGCATTTCTCGGACGTAGCCAATCAGATTGTTTTATTAGCCCCATTAGCGTATCTCTCCAGCAATATCTTCATGAGTTTCACGGCTAAGCTCAACGGTCGTGACGATGTGATTGTTGGCAAATTTGCGACTTAGTTTACTGATAATATATAAACCTGTGTGGGTCTCGTCAGTGGCAGCATTGGTGCTGTCTGGCTCTAAGAAAGAGACAAGATCCAGTACGCGCATCTGTGGGTGTAGTTGATCAGAATACGAAAGCGTTACGGTGACGGTACTAAATAGCGCCAGCGATGTGATGTTTTGTTGGTGTGCATGCCAGTATTTGGGGTGCACATTGTCGTTCAGCCATTGCGGTGTGCCGCGCCTACCATCGATATCTGAGCGTCGCGGAAATAAATTTGATTTGGTGAGCTTTGGCGTAGGCATTTCGAGTAATTCCTCGTATTCACCCAAGTCCCTATCAGTGATGTCTACTCGATTGCCATAACCTAACCAATGGTTGATAAAACCACTATTGGTATTGATTGTATATTCACCGCTATACCAAATGTTTTTGTCGTCTGCATTGTCCTTCACGTTTGGTAAAAACGCCCAATTAGGCTGTGCTTTGCTGACCAAGGTTTTTAAATCTCGAATACGAAAATCTCCGTTGGTACAAGGAGCAAGCATGAGCATAGAGTCTGGTAAGTTAGCATGAAGCCAGATGTCAGAAATAAATTTTTTATCGGTATCATTTGGTTGTAACCAAACTTGTCGGTCTTGTGACTTAGCGAGATTGCTATCTACCTTTTTGAAATGCGTTTTGGCAATCGTGGTAATTGCTTCTATTGCCGATTTTTCTTTTAGCGCCCTTTGGCGATGCTCTGCCAAATAGGACATTGCCGCATAAATTCCGGTAAATTTAATAAGGTAGTGGCTCGCAATGCGCTTTACCATGACGTTAGTGACTTGAAATGACGTCACAACCCCATCACTGTCATCTTCGTTGCGACGAAACATGACATTGAGTCTATTACCTTCGTGAAACAAAGCCCTGACTTTTTTATCACGACAGATCAGCGTTGCGCTGATTGTTGGTAAGGCGGTACCTACGGTCTCTATCATCTCAATTTCTTGGATATCTAGGTTACCTTGAGAATCGGCCAAAGATACACCGCCAATTTCGAGGTTTAACTCGTATTGACCTTCAATTTTCAACATACTTATCAAGTCTCATTAGGTGCTGGAAAACCAACTGTGTGAATTAATTCGTCTGTATGCTAGCTTACTGCGTTGAATAAGGATAGTAATTTATATTGTACAATAGTTGTTGCCAAGGATCACCTGTTTCAGCTTTATTATGTCAGTGAATAATAATTGTGTTTGGTGTCGACCTTGATGTTAACAGGTATAACAGAGAGCGGCTCAACAAGGGCTTTTCTCTGCTGTTTTTTATTATAATCCGATATTAAAAGCGAGGCAGTTTCTGACTATCGCTTGGCCTTTTTTACCGACAGATGGTTGATAATGGCGGATAAATGTTTGCGCTACTTTTTTCAAAAAGTGATTTTGCAAATCATTCTCTGGTAGCCACTTTGCTATGGGAACTACGTTTCCCTGTGCATTATCTTTATAAAGTAAAATAATGGCAGATGAAGCGAGACCATGCTGATCGCACACAAACTCACTCAGATGTTGTTCATGGTTTGTCACAAGCGCTACTTTGTAACGTGTGTTAACAATGTTAGGAGCGCCATTAAACGCGGTTAATATATTGAATAATAGCGCCTCATAGTCTTTTAAAAAGCGCTCCTGAATAAGACCTTTTAAGGCTCGTGTATAAGTCACATTCGTGTGCTGTAAACTAGAGTCAAGCTGTGATTGACTGTCACGTTTAATGGTCGAGATAGGAAACACGTTTTGGTGGTTGTTAACCTTTAGGGTAGCGTGCTGACCAGCGAGACTTGTAAGCATACTTGATGTATTAAGATAATCTGATTTATACATAGAGATTGTACTCCTTTCTCAGAGTTGTTTTATTTCACCAACTAGAGCGCTACATCTCGGTTTGGCGCACCAGTTGGTAGCAAGTGGAAGCCTATATGAAAAAAAAGTTAAAGAATCCATGATTTTTGAACTTTTTTAATTGAAACATAGTGTTGGGCTTTCCATTTACTTATGTTACGTGTATTCTTCGACGCGTACATGGTAAACCTGTTTTCTTTGGTCTTGTGTTTTTTAGAACGAAGAGTGTGAGCAGTTGCTGACCTCTTTGAGACATATAGTATGTCCCCTAGTTCAGATAAATAAGGCTACAGAGATAGATTCAGTTATGTTAATCTACCTATGTTAATTAGAGTTAGCTTAAATGTTATCCTATTTATTGAGCTGAAGGTGTGCTGAGTGTAAGCATTGGAACGCTAGTAGTGGTTTTTATATACTGGAGAGCCTTTTGAAGTACCAATTCACAGGGGATGATTTATGGAGACTCCGAAAGTGGATGCGTTTGACGCAGGCTCAAATGGCTGATCTAGTCGGTATTTCTAAAAATCATTACTGGACCCTAGAAAATTCAATTACTGAGACTGTCGATCATAAGTACGTAGGTATTTGGTTAAAGCAGGCTGGGCTAATTAAGCACAGTTGGTGGCAACCCTTTTTGGAATTAAAAGAGTCAATGGGTGAGCGGCCGATCCGTGCGCGTAAAAAAGACAACACGCTGTGACCGCCTTATTCATAAATAATGTTGTACAAAAACCAAATTAACCCCGCTTTTACCTGTGCCGTTGTGGTTCGAAATATTAGGCATATGTGTTTTATTTAATTTATTTGACTTGTAACCTTAAGGATATTTGGATGGCTAAGAATATACGTAAACAGCTTAAAATAATTGTTTGTTATGATACTCTTAAAAACGTGTCTGGTGGTAGTGGTGGTGATCAACTTCCAAAGGAAGTTAGGCCTAAGTAGCTGAATACTGGAACTTATCAGCGCTGTAATAATAAAAGGGAGAAAGTAAGTGAGCCGTAATCACTTATATATACTTGTAGTGGTAGTTGTCTCTGCACTTTTTGCAATGGTTGATAGTGCTACGGTATCAAGAAATGTGTTAATTGGTGTCTTATTAATTGTGACAGTGACCAATTGGCGGAATATAAATATTGCACATATATCTTGTATCTTATTAATCATTACACTCATTGAATATCTAGTGTTCTTTATTTTCTTTAAGTATTGGGTCTATTCGTCATTTTTTGGTAATGCGGTAATTTATATGATCCATTCGATGCTCGACTCTATAGTAATATGGGCGATGTATAATCGTGACAAAATATCTCGCTATGTGTTGAAAAAGCAGGGATATGCACAAGAATTGGGTTATAAAATCTTTACTGACTCATGTCTAGTTGTTGTATTCACAGGATTTCTAGTTATAGATGTTGCTGCTTTTTCAGAAAATTTACTACGAAATTTGCACGAGTTAGGGGTAAGCAGGCAAATCGCCGAACCATTTTGGAATGTGTATTTTATTTACGATCTTTATCTGCCCATTAAAAATATACTAAACAGTATCACCATTAGCATCATCGTCTTGTCGGTTTATGCCCTGTATGTCAAACCCCGCCAGCTGCGCGCACAGCAGCAACGTTAAACCACTTATTTTGGTTGCAGTAAGTAACATGCTGCAACCAACTTCTCCCTTTACACTTGTATCATTTCAATGGCTTCATCGGCTGTAAGCAACTTCCATGGCGTTAAAGTGCACGACACTTCGGCATACAACGGGTAACCATTTTGTGTCACCTGTTTGCTGAAAGTGGCGGAGACATCTTCCATTAATAAGTTTTTGGCTTCAAACCAACGGCCTATTTTTAAGCTTATCAGCCCCGAGGCTGAGTCCAGCCCAGTAAATTTGTAGTTGTTAGGTGCGCTTAAGAATAAGTCAACGCCCGCAATGGACGCAGCTGGCCCTGATGGGTAAACCGTTTTTAAAAGCGCAGCTACCTTTTGTCTTACATCCATACCATCTTTATATGCGACAATGAGAAAGTTGATTGGAATGGAGGGCGATTCACTTGATAGCCAGTGCTTTCGTGTCGATGCAATAGATGTCATCGACATTTGTGAGGGTGCCATGCCAAATAGGCTTAACGCGCTGTGCGCAGTTCTGGAGATTTCATCGGCAGACTCTAAATGTCCCGGTTGTTTGCCCTCCCATTGTGCGGCGCCCGCAACCGTCACTGCTTCGGTGAGGAAGCCTGTGATTGAGTCGTTTGGGGTCACAATATACAGTTTAGCATCTGGTACTTGTCCAGACTCGAGTGCTTCTAAATCTAGTGTATAGTCGCTCATATAACCTCTAATCGAATAAGATACTGTTCATTATCGCAATCCCATAGTCATCGATGCCAAAACTACTTTGAGCTGGTGTTGAACGACTTGCTGGGCGATTTAATTGCACCGACTTGCGTGATGCAGACACCGGTTTTACAGTACTACTTGCTGGCAATTTCTTCGCAGTGGCCTGTGTGTTGACCACGTGCGAGAGTGTATCTTTGCGCAGAACTTGGTCGTTAAGTGGCTCTGGTATCGATGTTTTGGTATCTATTTGCAGTGATGATGCAAGGTTGGCAACTTCTGTTTGTTCCCTTTTCTCTTTACTTTGCTCGTGTTTGGCTGCTGTGTGAACGCGTGAGCTATGCGTCGGTATGTGTTGCTGTACCATCATCTGACCGGATGCTGGGGTGGTGGCTGCCTGTGTGTGTGGTTGTGTCATCATCGTCAACGGTATTGCGGCGGCTTTGATTAAACGAGTTGACTGTGATTTTGAATTTTTCGTTGTACCCTGAGGGTCGTTGGAAAAAAGCCCTGAAAATAGGTGACTGCCAAGGTTCACCACCTTAGAGCCAACATCGTACAAAGTGCGCGCGGTATTTCCTTCATCCAGTTGACCAAATGAGATCCCGGACAAAATAGAGCCAGCTGCTGATGCGACTTTCTGACCTGTGCTGGCTTTTTCATTTGCTTGCAGTGCAAAGTTTTCATCTGCACGTTGCCATCCAGCTGCGCCATCTAGTAAAGCTAAACCCGCCGTGAGTGCTTGACCTGCTATTGGAACAAATTTAGCTCCTCCAAGTACTGCTCGCCCCAACCCTTTCATTGATGGGAGTCGGCTTGAAATAGACTTACTGGTATGCGATAGAGCCTTACTCGGCGTTGATTTACCTTGGGTTGTTTTCCTGCGTCGGCTTTGCGCTTTTACTTCAGATCCAAGACGAGGCTTAGCCTCTCTTCTATGCGCTTTTTTATGGCTAGTATCCGGTGCACCGCTGAGTGCGGCCATTCCGCCTGTCGCTAATGATGCTATGCCTGAAACTGCAGCGCTTGCGCCTCTTGATAATGTAGATATAAAGGAGCGACCAGTGCCGAGACGCTTCACTACCGTAGGTCTCGCTTTATTGCTGCGGCCATTCCGTTTACGATTAGTGCGCTTCTCTCGTTTGCTGGTATGCTTGTCTAGTAAATTGCCTAATAAATTATCCGCTGAGCCATCCTTTGGAAGTATGGTTTTGAACAAGCGTAATGTTTGATTCAGTTCTGACAGCGACTCCTTTTGTTCAGCGAATAACGAAGCGCCCAGATTAAGAAGTCGGCCCGTGATATTGCCTTGTTGACCTTGAATTCGAGTAGAGCGTGGATCCATGTGACTGGCTGCGTTTTTAGCAGTGTCGTGGGCTAATGATGCACCAAACAGGCTGGCGACCTGAGTGATAACTTCATACTTGTTCAGCAAGCCTGTTGTCGTCGCTAATCGAGGTCGTGTGTTGCTGCGCGTTGGTGCTTTGCTGTTACCTGACAATAACCGCAAACTCATCCTCCCATTTAGGGGAGACTGTTTTGTTGTTGGGCGTTTATCTGGATTTGCTACGTGGGTGACATGTGATGGCAAATACTCAGTTGCAAGTTTGGCTAAAGACTGTGTAGGAGCGGCTGCCCAAGTAGTGCGATTGGCTTTCACCTGACGCGCGCGCTTTTGATGTGCTTGCTTACCTTGAGCTGACGTACGTGCTTGGTTTGCTCTTTGTTGGTTCGTATGGGCAATATTCTGGTGAGCAGCTGAAGTTCGCTTGTCACCTTGAATAACTAGCGTGCTGCCTTTATCAATGGTGATCTGGGTATTGTTCAGGCGCAGTGTTTTGGGTGCTGCAACACTTTTTGTAGAGACAGACGCATTAGGGTTAACGTCGCTCGCAGTGATCCCTCCCAACAGCGCGGTGGTTTTAACGCGACCTTGTGGTGGTGCAATCGTTTTTTGACCTTGGGTAGATTTGGCCGTGTTGCTAGGTGGTTGCCTGGTCGCAAAAAGCTCTGTCACTGACCCCATCACACGCTTAGCCAAGCTTTTGTTTTGTGGCTTGGCAATACGTTTATCCAGTTTGGCAGTCTTAGGGTTACCGCCACTAAACAATGCTTTGAGATCGAGTATATTTGGTAGGTCATCAAGACCGAGTGTACCAAGTGCGACACGTAACCATTCATGCTTGTCAATGTTCAAAATCGACTGCTGCTCTGCGCGCCTATTTAAAGCCTCGCGATTAACCTGGGGTTTATGTCGCGGCTTTGTCGCTTGTCTAGTTGCTGTTACTCGTTGCGTTTGCAGCCGTGCAAAGGCCTCATTTACTGTACCTAGAATATTGAGCTTAGCTAGAGCAGGGGGAGCTATTTGCCCTTGTGGGCGTGGTGAGGTTGATTGTTTAATAAGTGTCTGTAATATCGCCTGCTGTGGCTTTGGTGCATCAACTAGCATTTCTTTATAGCTATTGGTCATACGCCCTTGCGTGATGGGCGTAGTGCTTTTTTGTTGCTGATTAAATGCACTAATCAAGGGCGCACAATCGGACAGCAACTGACGAAGAGAGTGAGTCTCTAAACGCTGTCCCTTGAGTAGCGTGTCTATATTTACAGAGGTAAGCGCGCTCGACTTTGTTCCGTTTATTTTGGCAATCGCCTGCAACTGCGTGCTGAGGCTACGTAATGCCGCATTGAGTAGCGCGTGTGTTTCCTCTGCGTGCTGTTGAGTGGGCACGGCGGCTTTTGCTGCACTCACTGGGAGCTGTGAGCGACTTTGTATCTCAGAATTTGGTTGTCGAGTGTTTTTGTTTTGGCTGTGGTGTTTGGGCACTGACGGATCAAAGGTGGATTGTGCGGTGCCTACGCCAATGAGCGCAGCTTTTGTTGAAATCACGGTGCTGCTAGTATTGCCCCGCATCATTGCGGTGTCAGTTGGTGCAAGCATAACAGCCGCTTGTGAAGCGCGTTTTGCAACGGTTGCTGTACTGCTATTTGGTGCGACTTGATTAACGTCAGATGACTGTTTTCCTGCACCTTTTTGACTGGTGAAAAGCGCATCAAAATTAACCAGTTCTGGTAAGTCATCAAGCCCAACTGTGCCCAGTGCAACCTTAAATAACTCTTTTTTGTCGATGTTGAACAAGCTTGGCTTGTCTTTTGTGGTGTCTGAGTTATCTTCTTTGTTGTGCAGATCTGAGCTTCGTCTGGCGCTTTTTAATGCCCGAGATTGTTGAGATTGCTTTTGTTGCTTCTCACTCTGCGCTTTTATATGGCTAGCAAGTTCTGTGAGCGTGCTATCCATATGAGTTAATACATTGAGCTGTGCGTGATCAGCAGCGGCATTTTGTGACAATAAATCTAAGGCCGAGTGGCACTGTGCTCGCTGGCTTTGATCTTTGCTTAATTGTAACTGTGCACTATATTGTCTCGCGATATCCTGAACTAAAATTGGATGATCGCTTTGCTGCTTGGCATTAAAAGCCTTGATCATTGGCCCAAGCATTTTCATTGTGGCGCGCAATGCCTCGATTGACAGATCTTGCCCTTGAAGGAGCTTATCTATATTCAGCGCATGGGGAACATTTTGTAGAGACTGTCCTGTGTTATGTTGAGCCGTTTTTAGTTCATCCAGGTTCAGAGCTTGCAATTGGACAGTAAGGCCCCTTACCACGGCATTGATCAAACCGGTCGCTGTATTTTTGGGGAGTGTAGTTAGAGTTGGGTATGATTGCCCATTGGAGATAGGAGTATTAGCCTGTCTCGTATTGGGGGAGGGGCTTTTGAAGCGAGCAAAAGCTAACTGCAAGCGTTTTGCCAGCACCGCGAACTCTTGAGGCTGCGCTTGGCGCGGCTCAAAAATGCGAATACCGCTTGGCTGCGTGCTGTTAATAGTTGTGACGTTACCCAAATTAGGGAGGCTTAGCGCATTTGACTGACGTAATTTGTCAATGTGGCGCACAGCGATGTTAGCCATACAAGTCTCCAAAATGTAATGACTCGGTCTACTGGCCCGAGTCTAAGTATTTACGTAATCGTTGTTGTAGCAGCATTGCCATACCAAAATCGAACTTGGCCAGTTCGGTGGGAGACAATATCTGCTTAATTGCCAAACCGAACTCGACTTCCAGTAGTTGGTTCAGATTTGCGAAAGGGATTGATAAGGGCCGCCTCATCGTCTAGAGAAGCTGAAAAAACAATGCCACATTCAGTATTGGCACAAGTTACCGCCATAGGTTTTAAATCGTGATATAAAAACTTGTCGATGTCCTCTAGTGTGGCCGCGTCATCGCCAATGGCATTGTTAAATAAATTATATGCCAACTTGTAATCAAGAGATGACTGCATTGCAGCGATAGCGACTGGGTCTTCATCGGCATTGCGTCGAGTCAACTCTAAATACTGGCCGACCGTGAGGGGTTTAAATTTAACGTCTGTCATGCCACATAAATCAGCGATAACGGGTAATTTAGGTGCCGCTAGGTCTTCAAATTGCAAATTTTCCCAGCCAAATTGATGTTGCACACTATGTTGACACTGTGGACATTCAACATTCAAATTAAACTCTACGGCATTCATTGTGCTCAAACGACGTAACAAGGCAATGTATAAAAAATCAAAAAATGTGATGTCTTCGCGATCCATTCCTTCTACGCTAATACCATTCAGGATTTTTTCTGTGCTTTTTGCACTAGACATTGTGCCTTGTGCCTGGGAAAACATCTTTACTTCGCCAAATGTATATGGCTTGTAGTGTATTTCTGTTCCAACAGGGTAAGCTAAACCACGAGAGGGCAATTGTGCCACTTTTACCATGGTATCAGGTAGGTTGCTTTCTCTGTCTAGTGCTTGTTGTAATTCATTCATCGTATCATTACCTCAGTCTCAGTTTGCCACCATCTATTGGCGACACCTTTTAATCTTCTATTACGATAATCGCGCGTTTGTACTAATTTGTGTCACTACGTGAGCTATTTTTAGGCGGTATATTCGTATCAATAACTCCGCTATCTTGTTGTGCTGTCGCCAAGCTAGCTACATCCATATAGGCAAAGCAAAAATATTGCTACTTAGTTGCTCTAAATAGCAATTTTTGATGCAGTCAGTGTCAGATTTACGCCTTCAAATTGAATATGTAGTAAGGTAAATTGGTATTAAATACTGGTTCTGTACTCTACAGCTGGATAGATCCCTTGAATAAGAAAGCCTAACTTAGCAAGTGTTATCGCTTCTTTTTGGGCGATTTCTTTACTCATCATCCAGATAACTTCGCTTCGAGCACCGTTATTGCGACTCTTAAATACCAAGCCGTGATATGCGTATTCATTGGTCGTTTTAAAACGACCGTGTGGGGTGTCGATCATAAAGCGATATTTACTCATGAGGATCTCCATAACAGGTTGTACACCATCGGTGGGTGCGTCTAATTTAATCAACGTGTGATCAGAGTGTGTGTTTGGCTCTGAACCGTCACTTTTTTGTTTGGCTTAAAATACCCAGTACCTTGAAACTTATAGTATTTTCATGGCTGCCGCTTTCACTTGTGCCTGAAAAATTTAAGTCGCCATCAGGTATTACCATGTAAACTGTCTCTTTGGTTGGCTTTCTTTGTGCGTCTAACATTCTTACTTGTAGATAACGAACACATTCATGGGCGGTGCGCACAAATTTACCCTCACCAAAAATATCTTTGTTTACCCAGTCGCTTATCCAGTGCTTTATCGAATGCTCGCTATCATCAATAAAGCTGATATCTACAGTGGTCTCACTGGTACTTTGTGGCACACTGTAAGATGAAAGATAAGCTTCAAAGGTAAAGCTTTGTGTTGTTGCTAAATTTTCGTTGACTGTTGTAGCTGGGAACCAATTCGTGAACTGCCCCGGCCCAGAGTTACTGCGGTCTATGAGCCTGCAGTCCCATAAGTAGTCTTTAGCCCAATCAACATTACGTACTGATTCCATCGAAAAATCAGCCATAGACCAGTCTCCGTATTTACACAACGATTACGTTGTGTATTGTACAATATATTAAAGCAAGTTTTATATTGTACAAAGTTAAAAAAAGGGGGCGCACTCGCCACCCTTTTTGTTGCCACACGAATATTACTTTATGGTTGCTTACTGTACAGAAGCACCAGCGCCCATTTTGAAGTAGTCGTATGATAAAGTTAGGCTCGGGCGCATGATATCTGACGTATCACCACCTAGTTCACCGCCCCAGTCCACGCTTTCTAAATAACAACCAAATAGCTTGTAGGTCCAGATTGGCTCGTCCTGATTATTTAGACGCGTTAGTAGCATATCACATTGATATTCCGCACGTTTCTTTTGTTTACCTATGCCTGTTTCCCACAATGCTTCACGCCAGTTGTGAAGCATATTGTGGATAGTGTTATCGACAGTTTCAGCAAACGTGAGATTGATTGTGTGATCATCATCCACAATACCTGCTTGCTTGATATGGTGACCTCGGATTTGAATATCAATGCTCTGCACGGCGCTTGTTGGCAGTGAGCTTGATAAACATCGTACGTTTAAGTCGTTACGGTCGAATGCAACTGCCGGAGGGGGCGTGAACCAAACATCCCACTTATACAGAACAGCAAAGTCGTCTAAGTTACGGATCTGTTCAATTTGTAAACCAGCCATATTGGCCTCCTTTATTGGTGCAGGGTATGTACCCTACAAAAGTATCAAATGAACTGGCGCTTATGCAGCCAGTAACTGTTCTGCTAGGCTAAAATCTAAACCGGTTGGTAGTACTGCTGTGGTGAATGGAATATATTCAATACTGCGGGTCGGTTTAACAAATAGCCATAAGTTCATGCGGCCAGCATCAATGTCTTCTGGTGTGTTGTTTGAGTCGTCACAAACGACTTTAAAGTCATATACGCCTCGACGTGCCTTGATGCCATTCATGTATGACGTAACCATGGCACTTGCGATAGCACGTGATGACTCGTCGTTTAATTCAAACAAGAAGTTTTCTAGTGCATCGCGTACGGCCGGTTCTATGGTGATTAACATCATACGAACGTTGATTCTATCGAGTGCACTTGGCATTGAGCTCAGGGTTTTTTGACCCCAGATCAAGATGCCTTTACCTGCTGCAAAGCGCAGCGGATTAATACCAGCGGCGTATAGGCGATCCATTTCGCCTTTATCGTAGCGACGGCGTACATCGAGTACTTTGATCACACCACGGTTAAGGCCAGCTGCTGGGTACCAAGCTTCTTGGTTCATTGCAGTGCGTGATACCGCAAGTGCCGCATAAGCTTCAGGTGAAACAAATACAGCACGATTGTTGAACTTGTCGAATATCTTAACGTGTGAGCTGTAAATTGCGCCAAATGAGCTGTTTGCATTTAATACAAGGTTACGATAATCAACCACTTCATTCAGGTAGTTGCTGCTTGCTTCAGCGCTGTAAGGCGTTGACAGAAAAGCGAAACAGTCCATACGTTTTTCACATAATGCAAGTAATGCTTTTTGATAACTTGGTACCGCATAGCCGCCGTCCATAAACAGCTTGATTGGGTAAGTATCAGAGTTTTCAAACTCTTTTAGCGCTTGCATCATGTGGCCCGCCATGACTGCGCCACCTAAATCACCACCTGCAAAACCAATCGCGTTAAGCACGTGATCAGCCGGCTCTCCTACATAACTTGGGTTTGCGAAACCACGAATGTAGTTAGATTGCTCAAGTACGTTATCCAAAAAGATATTCTTGTTGAATCCATCTACCGCATCTTCACGTAACGCACAGGTAAATGATTCAACTGGGTTGGCGCTATCATCTAGATAGACTTCTAGTACGAATGTATTTGGCGTGGTGGCCACTGGTGAGAATAATGACATCACAATGTCACCTTGACCAGCATCGGTAAACGTTACGTACTCTTCGTCAGCTAATGCTTGTGCAGAGGTTGCCAATCGGATCTTGCCGCTCTCTTCACTTTTGACATAGTAACCGCGATCGCCAGAGATGCCGGTTGGTAGTCTGTCATCTTCCGCTTGCTTTATCACGGCTAAACGCACCACTGAGCCCGTAGACCAAGCCTGCGTAACTGCTAGGCTGCTATCAAGTACTTCAGCATCAGCTTCATCAGTAACTGTATTAAACGCAACTTTTTCTGCTGTACGATAGTTGTGTACTTTTACTGACAGGCGGTTACCCCATGTGCCTTGATCTGCTGCTGTCAGGATGAATGCTTGTGGTGAAGCAGCTTTGATATCTAAGAAATCTTCGAAGCCATCTGCAATTGGCTTAGACTCTGTTTCAGAACCCATTTCGCCAATCGCGGTTGCTGCGAACTTTGCACCATCACCAAGTACACGACGAATGTACAATTTGTCTGCGCCGCCAAGATAAGTCAGTGCAGAGTAGTGTGCGTTGTCAGCACCAATTTTAACCTTACCATCAACCGTGTAACGGTTTAAAAAAGTGTTTTCACTGGTACATAGTTGCGGTTCTAGAGAACCTCTTTCAGCTTGTGGTAATAAGATTGCGGCGTACATGCCGGCTTCTGAACCTACACGCTGAGATAAATTTAATTCTTTAAGAATGACTTGTGCAGATGACATTGTGCGTCTCCTTTACTAATTCAATGAAGCTTGCGTATTCAAACGCTTAGCTTACTCGAACGCCTTTTGGCAATGCGCCTAAAGCTTTAGGGTTGATGTTATTGATACGTCCGCGTGGTGGTAGTGTCGTTGCATCACCGTCGTATGAAATAACGACAGGGTGGTTTAGCGTCGAAACTAACGTTGCAAGCTCCGTTGCTGCACTGTCGGTTTTAGATTTACGTGAAGCCATGTTTGCTCCTAATGTGACATTAAAATTAGTCCCAAGTTACCGGTGTAATCTTGGTTTAGGTGTCTCAATGCCTGAATAACAGGCGCTCATCTCACAGCTCATCGTCTCATAGGGTGTAACTTCAGGATAACGAGGAAGTTACGACTTTATTGTACAACAGTGATGGAAGGTTCGTCATCACTGGATTAAAATAATTCGCTAATTTAATCGTTTGCAGGCTGTGCTTTAGACTCGCAAAGAAGATGGAGGTTTACCCCCTCAGAAGCGAAAATATTGGTGATTAACGCCAAAGTTTCATTCTTTGATACAATGAACGGCCCCCTCACAATAACTTCTGCACCAATGGATTTGGTTGCACTGTCACCAACGTCGACAGTAAAGTCTTGTAGGGCTTTCCAAGTAAGTTTGTATTCAATTTGTCCGATATCGGGAATATCAACACTAACTGCACTGATTTCACGCAAGCCCCCTGCCACGCTGTAGAGCATTTCAAAGCGTTCTAATTCTTCCATGGAAGAGGTGATATACATAAACTTAAAAGTCATGTCACCGAATAGCACGGGGTATTTGTCCACAGCGGTTTGGCACTGATGCGGATTGAGTGGATTTTCAGAGCGATATTTTTTTGCCAGTAATGTGTGACCACTTCGCCCAGCATATATGTCATTATTGTTGATGGTGGAGCGGTTAAATAGCAGCAATGGCAGCGCGGTTGGGTCTATCACTTGTTTTTTTTGATTCGCTGTGCGAAAGGCGCGCAAACCATCTTGATAGTCAAGTGATGGCGTGAATATCGCGTTGACATTAGGAAGGTAGTTACCTATTTCTTTGAGTAGATAATAGGTTACCAACGAAGGGGTTGCGAC
Source organism: Pseudoalteromonas sp. PS5 (assembly GCF_004103255.1). Classification (NCBI taxonomy): domain Bacteria; kingdom Pseudomonadati; phylum Pseudomonadota; class Gammaproteobacteria; order Alteromonadales; family Pseudoalteromonadaceae; genus Pseudoalteromonas; species Pseudoalteromonas sp. PS5. Next base: position 31,640 of record NZ_RCSQ01000048.1, on the reverse strand, counting down.
GACACGGGTTTGCGGATCAGTCATGAAGTTCCTCCGCCTCAATAGGCAATAACGCGAGCTTGTTCATCAAGCATTGTGTCACTCCCAGTGTGAGGGATTGTTTGACTTTGTAGGAAAATATTTTCCCATCACTACGCTCAAAAGTGAGCTTGTCTCCTGGTTTGATATCTGCTTGCGCGTACACCTCGACTTTTTTAGCACTACCTAAAGCATGTGTGCCCTCAAGTACCCAGCCTCGAGAGGGAGGAATTATTTTTGCGCGAAATTCCTTAATTTCAAAGGGCGAATTGGGTCTTGTTGACATGGGCCCTGTATGGCCACCATAAACACTGGCGATGGCAGACTGGGGGTTAAGCGTCTGAGGTTGCGATGACGCAACTGATACTTGGCGAGATACCTTGACCTCCACACCAAACATATTGATCAAGGTGGGGAACATGGAGGCACTCCACCGACTGATGGCAGATTCAATATTAGGATATAGCATTTACAAGTCTCTTTGCAGTTATCAAACCATATTATTGTACAATAACTGTCATTTTAGGTGAATGGATTACCAACATATAGATGAAATGTGTAACCGTGCCCAGTGTAACCTCTATTTGGTACTATCGGGCGAACAGAAAAGGAGTCCTTGCCCTCGTAGCCACGACCAGGTCGGTAAATAAGTTTATCATACATAGGAAACCAAGGTGCGACTTCGAGGACACCAAATTCCGGAAAGCGCAGTATTTCAAAACTGCAACGATACCTTTGAGAAAAGTCTTTCTCTAATTCTTTTTGGTCAATAAAATGCAGATCATAATATTCACGCTGATAGTCATAGCTCCAATAATCGATGGTGCGGTGTAAGACATCGCTACTGGTAAAGCGGGGATCTTTGGTGTGGTCAAAAAAACTAAACCAGGTTTCTTGATTTCTTGCGATATGTGTTTGTTTTGGGCCATGTAAACGCACATAGGCCGGTCTTTTATTGGGCTCTACATTGGCATATGCTGTGATCATACTTTTCCCTTTTGTGTGATGTTGGCGCATGGGCTGTGCTCAGTGACAGTAGCCATACGCCGATCTTGGTTGGGTGTGCCTGTTACAGGCTACCCCATACAATATAATTGTATTGTGTATCCGACGGTGAATAGGCGCGCCACATCCAAGAGCCGTCTTTAGGGTGGCGATAAAGGATAGGCTCTACGACCATGTTCCTGACAGCATCAAGCATTGCTGCACGGGGAGAATACGCACCTTGCGCGGTTCCGGCTTGCACTTTTGCAATGAGCTCTTCTCGGTAATCTGTGCGTAAATCCCGTAACCATTGCATCAGATCAATAGCGATAATACCAGCTTTGTAACGGCGGTAATCATCACTGCGGTAATTCAGTGGTAAGTTGAGCTCTACTCGATCATGGAATGGTTTTGTCTGTAAAGCAGAATGATCGATGCTATCGAGTATAGATGTCATATCCACCGCGAAGTTAGCACCGAGTTGCCTTTGTGTTGAGTGTGTTTGATGATAAAAATCAATTACCTCTGGCAAGTTTTGAGTCATGAAACGATATTGTCGTTGGTGGTTGGCTACCTGCTCTTTGTTCATCCGATAGTGCATATATGCACGGGGATCAGAGGCAAGGTATTGTTCAAATGCCGCGCCTATAGCCATGACGAGGTTAGGGTATTCCACATATTGTGCGATGATTGGGCTTGCAGCGTCGAGCGGAGACTGTAACTGGTTATAGGCAGACTCCAATTGCGCTGTGTTGACACCCAACTGGGTGAGGGTGTTCATCAGCTTAGCTGCACTGAGCATTTGTTGGTCGTATATGCGCTCAACGTCCACTTCATTGAGCTCGCTTTGTCTAAGTAGAGCTAATCTCTCAGCTAATCCTTGACGTGACTGCGCCATTAGTGTGTGGATGGTAGAAGCGGAAAGACCTGCCTGTGCAAGTGCATGTTGTGCGACGTTGTCAATGTGATTAGCCTGGATCAAGGCATTTAACAAGGTACTTTCACTTAGTAGGTCTTGACGATAATGTTGTCGCACACTAGGTGGGAGCACCATGGCCTGAGCTAAGCGGTTTAACAAGTGGCCTCGCGTCTTAAGTGACTGCTTAAAACTTTTATCTGTGAGCCAGCTCCCTTCTAAGATCTCGATAATTTCTTTGTGCAGCTTGGTACTGATTGTGGGCGCTGTTTGTTTCATTTGCCAGTGAACGATAGCAACTGCTGTGAGTTCAGCCGTGTACTGCATTAAGCTCTGTATGTAGCTATCTGGCGACAGTCGAGTGTAATCTAACTTGTCTGCGTGCGCGTATAGAGAGTCCCGTAATATGGTATTAATTTTGAGTGCATAATGGCTGACGGTACTTGCTTTTAGCCTGTCCATTTCCTGGATCTTGATTGGTATTGGCGCGCAAAACGTACGCTTACCTAAATCAACTGTGCCGTATAGGTCAAAACCCTTTGCATGACGCATGGCTACAAATACGCTGTCAGGCATGCTTTGCTTTAATAATTTATAAGGTGATTGTACTACCTTACCTAACGGCACATCACTTGGGGTAACGAGCTGATAAGTGAGCTCGGTTGAGCGCATCATGCTGTGCGCTTTCGCCAAGCTAATAGACTGCTTAGTAGTATGAACGTCGGTGACGCGTAATGTTAGCAAGCGCGTAACGTTGTAGCTCAAAGTGGTGACTTTTAGATTCACTAATGCGGGGATGTTTGCTGAGGTCTTTAGCGCCTCGAGCTTTTCCCATTGTATTGTCCTTGTGAGCGGGTTGGTCAGTGTTTCTTTAATGACGACATGCTTAACCGCCGGTTGGTCGCCACTATGCTTGATAGAGCGCGTTGTTCCCGTGCCGATTGTTTGCCATGCACGCGTCGTTGTATCGTGAGCAAATATGATGTCGCTACAACGTGAAGCCCGATATGCCGTGGTGAAACTGTGCGTGCTCAATGGCGTGGCTAGTTTGTAGAGAAGGCGAGTGGTGCTATTAGATAAGTGCGTATTGATCCATTTATCTACCGTCAGTTTACCTATCCCCTGACTAGTTTGGCGCCAAGCAATGTTATCGCTGTTATAGGCTTGAGCATGAGTGCTAGCGCGCAGCCAACTTGGGGCACCAATAAGCAGTCTCGTATTAGTTACCGCTTGGCTAAATAGGCGTTCTGTGTGTTCATGCCCTAATCGATTTTGTACATAACGCATGTTTAGTCGGCTGTAACCGAACGAGAATTGCTCTGCACTGCGACGTATTGTTCGGCTGACTGTTTTTTTCGCCTGCGATAGCTGCTTGAAATCATTCACGAATAATTGCAGATCTGCAGAAAATGGTGCGTAACTACGCTCATAATTGAGACGTACACTGCCAGCACTTCGCTTGTCTCGCACGACATGCTGCGTGTGTTCTAATCCAAGGGCGTATAATCCGGCATCTTTTTGAGTGCTTAGCACCGCGGTATCTTGTTTTGGCAGTTCTTGAATATACTGTTGTTGTGACAAGTGCAGACCAGGGGAAAACGGCCCAAAATCTTGAAGGAAATCGGGTAATCCATGAGGAAATATATAACGCGGTTTAGGCATCCAGTACTGAGGCTTTTGAGAAAGTAGCACACGCTTGCCAGCTTCGCGATAAATAGCCACACGTTGCAATAGGCGCGTGGTTTTATTAATTAGGGGCTTAAAATTAAGCATATTGAAGCGTTTTGACCACGGCTGATATACTAGATAAGCAGCAACTTCTAGTTGATTGTGTTGGCAATAACCCGATTCCACCTGCCATTTAATCGTTGCCGGCAGATGCACTTTGGTTCCAGCTTGTTTAAGTAGGTGTGCATTTTTGAAGACATAATGATTTCTTACCCAAGTGCCTGGTATAAACTTCAGCTGCATATGTTGATTCAACGAATCAACATACATGCGGCCTGACATTTCAATTGCGCCGGACGCGTGCTTCGACAAGGCTTTACTTTGTATCAGCAAAGTGTTTGGTAAATGCTTGCCTAGTATCGATTTGATCGGATGTATTTTAAATGATTCTTGCAAAGAAAAATTGATCAGCTTGAGCGCATCTGCTTGCATCCCTGCGGTGATAGAAAAAACTGCTTTTGGTAAAGTGATCAGCGGTTGAATAACCTCATATATTGCATTGACTAATTTAATTTCTTGCGTCGATGCTATGCTGTTGGTTTGCTTAACAGCAAGCTGTTGCTGCCAGTTCTTAATTACTTCTACTGCGTGGAGCAAATGAGTGGGTCGGTGTGTTTGGCCATTGGCACGGATCAAGTAATGGGCGTAGTTGAGTACGCTTGCTTCAACCATCTTGACAATGATCTTGGCGCTAGATTGATGTAAAAATTGTGTCTGTTGGCCCGTGTGTGACAACGCGGCGAGCGCTTTGTTATACACGACACTTAGGTATTGCTGTGCTTGATATAAACGTTCATACTTCACCGCATCAGAGCACAAAACAGCCATATTTTTGTTAATTTTAGATTGTATGGCAGAAAGTGTTTCTGATTCCAAAGACGCGTATTTTGAATACCGGCCTAGGCCTTGTACAAATTTATTTAAAGTTGTGACTGTGACGATGAGCAGCTCAAGCGCATTATTACTATTGAGACTTTTAAAAGCCACATTGACCTCTTGAGCTAGGGTTTTATCTATGGCTGTGTATATTTTATCACTGAGTCTGTGTACTGCGCTTAACCAGCGAGACGGAGCCGCGTTGAGCATATTTATGGATAAGTTTTGCCACGGCGTCGCGTTAACTTGATTATTCAGCTTAAATTGAAAGCTCGGTGACTGAATATAGTATCCGTCGTTAATTGCTACGTCACGGTAGATAATGCGTGCAGTGAACTGCTGTTCTATCCATTGTTTAAAGACCCCGCGTACTATTTTTGCGCTGGTCTGTATACTGGAAATACCCGTTTTCTTTACGAGTGGTATATGCTGTTGAGCAAAGGTTGGTTGCTGATTGTCAGCAGCCTCTAAGCGTGAACACCAAAATTGTATGCTCTCATTCGCTGTGCTTCTAATGTTTAGAGGCCTTGCATTGTCAGCGGCGCGTACACCCAATATTTTACCTGTGATCAGCCAAGGTAGCTGAGATCTACCTGTGAAGCCGCTAGATTGATAGGCATGCCCCTGTTGGTTATTTAAAAAGTTCACCGAAAACAGGGTAATATTGTGCTCTCTTTGCGGTGTACTTTGAATGAGCTCTCCAAGTGTGAGACCAAGTTTGGAGAATCGGTAGTTCATCATATCGCTTATGGCATGCGAATAGGTAGGTGACTCAGCCGTTAGTACGGACACGGGAATATGTTTGATTTGTTTTGCCATCCAATACGATGCTTGTTCATGCACCCGTGATTGCCAGCTCTTTGCTGTACTAGACAAGCTTTGCAGTGCACGAAGTGTCGTGCGGTATTGAGTCACGTTATACTGTATTTCAGATAGGATATTTTCGCCGCCACTAAACGCACTGTCAGGCGACATGGTAATATTATTAGTCCACAAAGGGCCGCTAGCAATAGACTTGGCAATTACGCTGATAGGTTTACCGGTTGTAGCCTTTTTTAAATAGCGCGGCGCATTGACCTGAATTTTAGAGACGACGGTTGTCGTGTAGCCAATATTGTGTCTATCTGAACTTATTCTGGTGTAGCGATAAAGTTGATAAACAGGTGCGCCAAGAGATTGTCTGAACTGATCTTGCATCTGCGTAAAGGTCAACTTTTGATAATCGGCCGTTTGTTTGAGCAAAATACGCAACGCTATGGTTTGAATGGCATGTTGCGTATTATAAACGGCAGAGCCGATATCGTCAGAGTAGGCATTACTGACACCGGTAGTAAAAATGGCTTTGGCGAGTGTTGCTAATGATGATTGTGGTTCAACGGCAAACTCTGCTTTTTGCGGCTGATTTTCATTTAAGAATGACGCAATAAAATATTTGATCACATCAGCGACTTGAGCACTTTGTTGCGAGGCTGTTTGTTTAAGCAGTTGAGCGACAAACTTGTTGAGTTTATCCGCAACAGCGTGGGTATCCGAGGTGTGAGAAGGTGACAGCACACCTTTGATAAATTGGATCCTACTGCCACTTTCTTTTCCTATCCAATTTGACAACACATCGTAAATTGCGCGACCAAGTAAATACTGCTGACCGCTCAAATGATAATTGATGATTGCGGGTGTTGAGGTATCCTGTCCATTCGCTTTATCGTAGTTAATATTACCCACTAAAGTTTGGGGTTGTGCCGTGTTAGCTTGCGAAGTTCCCGCTTCTAACTGTTTAGTGTGTGCGGCTGTGGAGGGCACGTCTGGCGCTTCACTTTTAGACATACTCACTAAGTGTGCATTCATAGCATCAGCAAGTGGACCAGAATGTGCACCGGTCGCTGAGTACTCCATTTTATAGCCAGATGGGTGCAGTGCTAACCAACTAATTGCATACTGAATTGCCTCATATAAACGCTGGATGCGAGTACTCGACTCCATGATAAAGCTGAGAGTTTGTGCAACATTTACGCGTTGGTTTGGTTGGCTTAGTAACGCGATTAATTGGTCATTACTGGCTGATTTTAATCCACCAATAATACTGAAGTTCATCATCTCAGGTTTTGAGGCATGATAGCTTTGTATTGGGTAGCTCGTCATAAAATTAGTGCCTAAATTGCTCTGACAGAGCAATCTTAATTTTACTGAGCCACACAAGCGCAGGCTTTGTTGCTTTGTTCTATGTGCGGTTAAATCTGTACCTAAAGATGCACTTAACTGCTTTAGCTCAAGTGCATTGATATTGTCCGCGCTTAATGTACGCTGCCCCTCTACAGGTTGGGCTTTCCAGTTATCAACAGCATGCTGAATAGCCCAAATACTTCGCCTAAAGCGCCTTGCCTCTGCAGGTTGTCTAAAAGGTAACTTCGCTGCCCAAGAATAAATTTGGCTAGCTACTAGGTAGTGCTTAAGTTGACGTGTGGATCCGGTGAGCACCTCATCCACGGTGAGTGCACTTTGTGATGTTGCGCGCCGAGACTCGGTTTGCCCAACTCCTTTGGAACTTTGCAATGTGAGGGAAGTTAGTGTGTCATAGGCGACGGTGGCATTAACCTTAGTGTTGGCTTGATACAGCTCATTATCATAACCTAGCACGCCACTGTGGTTGTACATACTGATACCTTCAACCTCTTGGGTGCCAAAAAGCGGTAACTTTACGCGTACAGGCTGTATGCCGTTGCTGACTCTTGGGCTGATCCCTTCATGCCATGAGAACGCTCTTGTTTGTGGCGAGCCACTCGCTTGTGAAGGGTAGCCCACTCCTTGCGTTTTATCACTTGCCAACGAAATAGGGTTGCTAAATACAGACCAAGTATAACGCTTACCAATTTTTTTTAGAGGCAAATCGTCGCAGCCCTAAGTAACGCTGAATACCGCCCAGTGCCAGTCGATAGTGCCAATCTTTAGTGTAGGTTGAACTGACGTTGAACGAAGAACGCATATGAGGACTAAATACGCGTTGCTGTGACGTGGCGTTGGTACTAACAAAGCCAGAGGCACTAAGAACGTTTTCGTGTAATTGCCTCGACCCTTCACTCATCATGTCTATTTTAGGACCATGGTGGGCATTCGTAGAGTAGAGACGACCTCGGTTAACGTCGTTAACGCGACTGAGCCAAGTTTGTAAATGAAACTTGGCTGTTGCCCATTGCTTTTGTGTGGGGCTTATTTTATATCGCGCATACCCGTGCTGAGAGTTCGCTGATGTGCGCCGTAAAATATAATGTGCGTTTTGCCATCGCACTGTTAGTTGTTCCGCCAAAGTATAAGCGTGTGTATGAGTACCCATACTCCTACTCTGGCCATCGTTAGCATATGTTTTGTGTGCGCAGGTATGAGCACTCACACATTGAGAGTTTGATGTTAAATCTATTGAATCTTGGCTTGATGACAGTGATGGTACAAATTTTTGAGATCTTGCTCTGTGTAGATCCCAAAAACCAACGCTAAGTAGCGCGTGTTGGGTACTATTAAGTTGAAACCCTTGTATGAGTGGTGTTGTATTGGTATCGGTTGTAGTAGCAAAAACACGAAATTGAACGCCTTTGAGTTGCGCACCAGAGGGCGTAGTTGGTAAATTTGCTGACCAATCACTGTACTGAATATGGGCGTATTCTTCGTTGGAGTAGCTTACTCGAAATTCAAAAGTGACTGATGTGTTGCTTGGAGTTGTACCGCTTAGAAGTACCTCAGCGCCTTCGACTAAGGTTAGTGCAGATAAAGGATAAATTTCTGACACATACTTACCAACATAATAGCCTTCGGTATAGACTGGATTTTTAAGCGTTAATAACCCTCGTGCTGGCAACCACTGCATTCCCGTGAACTCACCTTGGGATAAATCAACATAGCGTTCAGAGGATGCGAATGGCTCGTATACTTTGATGCTAACACGGTGGTGAAGCCCTGAGTGTTTGCTGAATTTGTGGCTGATAGCCAGTTGCTGATCGGTGATCCATGCGGCGCTTGTTAGCCTGCGTGACCCCGCTTCGTCTATAACAAGTTCTCCGCCATCGGCGAGCACAAGCAGTGGGTCGCCATCGCCACGTAACGAAAAATATTCGCTGGTATAAAACTCATCCTCTTGGCAGTGTCGCTGAGCGCTTAAGTTAAAATAGTCAGCTTTCTCTTGCAAGTTAACGAGCAGCTCAGGTTGATTGTTGGGTAGTGCTCCGGCTTCCTTTTCAATATGTTGTACAATTGAGGTCACTTCTTCATTACCCGGCTCTTGAATATCAAGGAGTGAAACAATATAGTCACCGTGGTGACGTCGATGCCAAGCCGTTCTGGTCGTGATGATTGGATCGGTACATATATTGACTGAGCCATAGGCGGGTAAAGGTGTAATGTCAGCATCAATCAAATCCAATACCAGCGCATCACCAGAATGCACTTCAGTAAATACCAGCAAGGAAGTGTGCCCACCAACATGCTGCACACTGGTAGGCAAAGGTACATTTTGTACTTCCAGTCCTTCGAAAGAAACAAAGTATAATGTGGTCGCACTGACCGCAGCGATCGACTGTGCTTGAGGTAACCACACTAAATGGCGAATACCGGGTAACCCGGGTACGCTGCGATAGGGAACTAGCTCGAGTAGCCCTTCTTCTCGCGATAAAACCTGTTGAATTTCTATATGGAACATATCCGGACCAACTAGCCAAATAAGACCATCTGCCCAAATGATGTCGGTTACATTGTCGTGTAAGTTTACTGTTTGCAGGTGGATAAGGTTCGGGCTGAAAATATGCAGTTTGCCGTCTGCACTGAGTACTAATACGCGCTCGCTCCCAGCGATAACACCGCTAACCACGCGAGTTGGTGAGGCTACTTCGGCAACATACACCATATCATGGTTGATTGGCGTGACGGCAACGACGTAATTCTCATTAAAGTTTGCCAGATACAATAACCCTTTATTATCGGGTATAACGCTGGGTACTCTTTGTTCCGACTTAACACTGAACCATTCTCTTTTGTCCGCTAGCGCATTGATAAATGCACGGTATTTCGCATTTTTTATGGTATTTATTACACTCACGAGGCACCCTCATACTAGTCTCATTTGGCATCGCCTTAATATAAGGATTGTACCGCGATTGTTGAAATGAAGCAGTAGTGAGATTGAAATATTGTACAATAAATTAATGGGGACGGTGAGTTAGCCGTTTGAAAAGGAAGAAGGGCTGTTTCTCAGGCGATCCAAACCTAAGTTATTATATAAATATACGCAAACTCTGCGAGAAACAGCAAAAAGAAGGGCATTGCACCCTTCAAACAAGTGCTCGATTATTTTTTAATTTCAGACTCGGGAATACCAGACTTAATTAGGTGGAGCATAATAAGGTTGGTATTAAATGGCCCTGTTGGCTGAATAGCAATATACCTTCGATACAGCTTCTCTTGCGTTTCAGGGTCTTTTTCACCATACACGTGCACATTTACAGGTAACCCAGATGAAATGACGTCAGCTGAGGTGTAAGCAACCATATCTAGCTCGTGCTTAAACCTAAAGCGTGGCGTGTTCAGCTTTGAAGGGAACAGGATTGCATAGCGAGAGCCTGCTTTTTCAATACTTGCAACGCCAATATCGCGCATTTCAATCCGCGCCTGTTGTTGACGTAGATTAATAATGGCGTTCATATCACGGTCATTACGCCACGCATCGTATTGTTTACCAGGTGCATTGACGTCTTTTTCTCGTACCACAAAGCGTTTTAGTGCGATGGCACCCTGTTTGGTCGCATCTGGAGAGGGCGTAATAGAGCTTTGCGGGCCGGACGATGTTGATCCCAAAGTTTGTGTATATGGAATGCCATTTTCTTGTGCATATTTCTCATAAGCAGCTTGGTGGGCTGCTGAACGAGTATTACTCTCGTTAGAAATACCATACATACAGAAAATTGGATTTCGGCTACCATCCGCATCTGGTTCTCTCAATGGTTGACCATCTGATTGGTCTACAGGGCGCTGTACCACAAACCAACTTTGCGTTGGCGGATCACGGTGCTCGTCACCCTCTAGCCAAATAGCTAAAAATAATCCATGTTCGGTAGATGATGCGCGCCACGAAACTGGATGTGCTTTTAGACGACCTTTGACGACTTTAGTGTCGAAAAATAGACCATCACCAGTGTTAGCACGGTGTTCAACACCTGCTTCTGTATAGGTATAGTCATAGTCTGGACCTAGGTTACCTGAAGTCACACCTCGTGCGTCTTGGATCACTTGGCCATTTGAAAAATCACACTGTAGTTGCGGTGTGACATGCGCCTCAATTGTTTGATAAGAAAACTCTGAGCCACTGACGGTTTTTGTAGCCATTTTTAGTGCGATAAGTTCACTATCAAACATGTTTTGTGAATCACCGCGAGGAACAGCAACAAAACTGTAGCCACCTTGGGCATCAAACTTTTCTTTTGCGTTTGGAAATTGATATTTAATTTCCCAACCAACGGTATTGAGCCACTCTGCGATTTCAAACAAAACGAAACGCAGATCGCTGTAACCATACTTAACATTACTTTGTACAAGGGTATTTAAAGCCATCCTCGTCCTCTCCTAAATTAGTTTTGTTGTTTGCTGTTAAGGTTGCCTAAGCGACCGCCATACCAACGCATTAAAACACGCATACCAGTATTAAACTTACCTGTTGCAGGCAAGCCCTTGTACAGACGCGATGTTTCTTCCCATACACCGTTTCCTTGAATACATGACTCTCTATCTACGTGTGCTTCGTTTGGTATAGAGCATACTCCTTCATCGTACATGCTAAATTCTGATAGGGCGCCGTTAGAGATAACATCGGCTGAGGTATAACCAATGAGGTCGGCTTCTTCTAAATACAGGTAGCGCTGTGTTGTTAGGCCTGAAGGTACCGTGATCACGTATTCATAATCTTCCGATACAGCGACTTGCTCGTAGGTATTGATGATGGCATTTGAATCCGGGCTATCATCGCCTGCTGTTTGTTCTTCAGAAGGGCGATGCACGTCAGACTCTCGTACAATAAAGTAATTACTGGTGCTAACACGTTCATGATAAACACCATAAATGCAGAACAATGGGCAAAAGCTCTTTGATTGGTCAACTAACGGTGTGCCGGTGTCTTTATCTACCAAGCGTTGTGTTGCAAACCAGCTAAAACGGTGACCATCATTTGTTTCATATTGGTCTACTGCTTGGTCCCACGTTGCCAGCACAATACCATGATCGCTCACCGTTAGTGCATAAGACATCGGAACGTTACGAGCGCCTTCCTTTGGATCCATGGCCTCACCAGTCACATCAAACGATTGGTCTGTGATGGGGCGTAGATCCCATTTTAAGTTGTCATAGAATTCAAGGCCTTTATTATTTTCATCATCGAAGCTAGAGTCACCTAGTGATTGCGGCGCTTCTGCAATGATTTCTACATCGTTAGTACGCTCCGTATCAACGATCCATGTTGACTTATACCTGTAACCCCCCGCATGAGGAGATCCTGTTCTTTCGACCGATATTTTGTGATAGACAAGTTCCGGTTGATTGGTTAAAGGAAATGTTAACTCCAGCTCTTGAACTAAACCTAATTCATCGCGGTTAGAGTCTTCGATTGCTAGGTTCAATAAACTGGGAGGCACTTCACCTTCGACTTTCGTCGTGATAAATGTATCGCCATCCAAGTTTGTTGCGTCTTTACCTACCGGAGCACGGAAATAAAGGGTACATTCTCGACGCTCATAAACTGGGCTTTCAAATCCATCTAAACGACTTCCATTCGCGCTAATGTGAGGTTGTGGTGATGTGCTCGTGGAAAAATTAGGAGCTACTGCATTGATATTAACGCCCTCTGGGTTCATTAACTCATACCACTCAAGTCGATAGCGATATAGTATTTGGTTGCTATCGTCGAATGCACCGCGTGGAATTTTATTACGGCTTCCAAAAGTTGGTTCTTCGCTCTTGCTCGACTTGTTAATCAACATCCACATTAAGTTACCATATGGATCCTTTCTGTGGTCTTCTTTTATTTTGGTATGATAAATTGCGCGGTTAATAAAGCCATAACGGTTTGACTGTGGCACAGTACCATTACCATCATGTACGCGATTACCAATAAAGCCTAAGGTACCTCGGGTTTGGATATTAGAAATATTGCTCTCATCATACGATGTATTTGGCGGAATATAAGGAATGGCTGGAGCTTTATCTTTGTCCATATCAATTTGCAGTGGTGTAGTCACATTGATATGACCCATGCCGTGGCCAATTTCTGAACGTGTGTCAAAGCGCACTACCCAAGGTTGAGGATTTGATTCGTCTTCTGCACAGGCATCGACATGTTTAGTTGCTTGCACAATGATCACATCATTGATTGGATTATCTGGATTTTGATAGTCAAGCTCTGAGGTATCTTTTGGATACACAATATCAAATGCTTTTACTTGGTTGCTATTTTCCCGTGTTAGGTCTTGTACAATAGATAAGAACATTTCCCGGGGTGTGGCGAACCCTCCGCGTGTTACGGAATAAGGTGAAAATTCTGACATGACTCATTTTCCTCGCTGTCTCTAGTCTCAGCACCATTACAGTTAGCTCTGTAACTGTTGTACAGTGTGCTTGTATTGTACAACAGTTTTGAACAAAATGGCGAATGCTCAATAACGATTATTAAGCTGTTTAATTACTGATTTTCCCCGGTGTCTGGGGCGTCACAATCTATTTCAGTTAACATTAATACAGTCATATTGGTATTATGGCTGCTGTTTGGTGTTAATGCGGTATATTTGCGATAACGTTTGGCGCTTGTATCACCTTCGTTATACACATTAACTTTAATAGTAAGCTGTGGTGCTATTACGTCGGCTGATGTGTATGCCACCATATCCATGTCATGCTGATAGCGAAAACGTTTTGTATTCAACCTATTAGGATAAAGGATAACGTATTTGGCACCAGCTAAGGTAAATGCGCCTGCGTTTGTTGCTTCTGAACTCGCTCGATATTCAACTCGAGTTTGCTGCTGTACTTCGTTTACCCAAGCATTTGAGTCACGGGTGTTCAGCGTCGCATCTTCGGCGTATGTTGGCTTTAATACGTCTTTTTCTCGTACCGTAAATTTTTGAATAATGCCCGGTAGCGAGCTTAAAGATACAGGTTGCGTTCTACCTAAAGGTACCTGTCCATCCATGTCCATGGTGTAGATTTCACCATCTTGTGTGGTACCAAAATTATCATAAATGTATTTATTATAGATTCCGTATAAGCAGAAAATGGGGTTACGAGAGCCCAGCGGATCTGCATCTTGCAAGTTGTTGCCAGACTTTTGATCCACAGGCCTTTGTAGCACCATCCAACTTTGTGTTGGCGAGTCTCCAGCTGATTGGTCGTCTGATTCTACCCAGTACGCAAAAGAAAACCCTCTATCTGTGATGGATAGTCGGTATGACATTGGGTAAGCTCGAAGCATCCCCTCAAATTCGCGCACGTCAATAAAGTAGAGCGTTGATACGTTAAAGCCGTGGCTTGGCTGCGGCGGCTTTGTCGTCGCGTTAGCTGCCGATGATTTGTTTAGTGGGATCACATCACGGTAATTGTGCGGAACTGTGTGTGGTGATTCACCAACATGACCGCAAGTGTAGCCGCGCAAATTCGGAATGGCTTCCTCAAAGTCCTCACCCAGTTGTAGTGGCGTCGCCATTTGAATTTCACAAGTGTATTGTGTATCTGCGTATACCCTGATGCGATAAGGTTCTTCATCGTTGAGTGAATTTGTCGCAGTCGTTGACTCAAGTACAGCCATAATAGGCTGAGGATTATTTGGGTCGAACTCGATAGGGGTGCGGGTGATCCGTTTATAGCCGTTTTCGACCATCACTTGTAACCAGTTGCTGACAAGCTCACGGACATCAGTGAAGCCATCACGGGTAACGGTCGTGACGAAATGCTCTCCACCATTGGCCAAGCTCGCTGGTAAATTCGAAGTGTAAATATCACCATTTATTGTAAGTGGCATCGATAACTCTCCTGTTAGTAAGTGCCAGCGCTAGAGCCAGGCACAACGTCGGTCTGACCCACGTTGTCTTGTGTTGTGATAGCCGTGTTGTACCAGCGCATGAGAATGCGTACGCCGGTGTTATATTTGCCCGTGGAGCGCAACCCTTTGTATCGCTTTTTACTGCCATCATCGTACATGGACAACTCAGCAATACCGTCTTGAGAAATAATATCGGCTGAGCAGTAACTGATCATGTCCATCTCTTCAAGATACAAATAACGTTGGGTATTGATCCCACTTGGTACGGATACGACATATTCGTAGTTTTCTGTGACAGAGATTTGTTCGTTAGGATTGATAAGTGCAACACTGTCTTGGGTGTTTTTGGTTGCATCTAAGTCCTCAGATGGACGGTGCACATCTGATTCTCGAACCACAAAATAACGTTTAATATTTTGAGTTTGGTTTTGAATACCATACAAACACGCTAGTGGGCAGTGTGAATCGGCTTGATTTACAAGTGGTGTGCCGCTTTCTTTGTCTACGAGGCGTTGGCAAACAAACCAGCTGTGGCGGTGGCCTTTTGCATCATATTGATCTGTCGCTTCTTCCCAAATAGCCAATGCAATACCATGCTCACTAACGGACAGGGCATATGACATTGGAATATTAGGCGTGCCTGCAATGTTTACCTGAGCTGTGTCAGGGTACTTAGTTTCAAATTCTGTTTTAATATTGTAAAGCGGGCGACGACAGAAAAAGCCTTTGTCTTCAATCTCTAGGCGCAGCTTATCATTTGGGTCACACCAAGCAACTTGCTTGTCTACAACGGGAACACGTTCGCCCAAGAAGCCCAAAGTGCCAACGACAATGGGTTCGTCACCTGTACCGCGGTTAGGTGGCGTATAGTCGTACATTTGCCAGTCTCCACTTGCAGGTTTGTACAACTGTAGTGGAGTAGAAATATTGATATGTAAGTTACCAACTTCAGGCGCATCGTTGTCGCGGTCTTCACGGCGATTGTTATGTGCTGGGGTGCATTGTTTGCCAACACCAGTATCGAAACGAATAATCCAAGGCTGAGGGATGATCTCAGTACCTTGTGCCTTAAAAGTTGGATCCGCGCCAGCTAAAGGATCGACAAACCCCGTCGCTTGTACAACAAATACGTCGCTATCAATTGACTCCGGATCACCCAAATCTGGGTTATCTGCGGGATATAAAAGTTCAAACGCATTCTGTGCTTCATCGGCAGCAGTTGGATGCTCATAATAATTCACTAAATCTCGGACTACGGCTGTGATCAGGCTTTTTAACGTCGTGTATCCACCACGCTCGACTGAATAAGGCGCAAACTCCGCTTTTTTGACAAAACCCATAAATTTCTCCGGATAGTCTGGGGCCAATGCAAACTGGTCTCATTAATGCCTACTTTGCCTCTGCAAAGTGCGGTTCTAACTATTGTACAATTTAAAACGCTTCGATCGTACAATAATTAAGGTGTTTCACTACTGTGTTTCACAAAATCTCAATATGTAGCGCATTATGTAATGCGAAACATAACGCTGATGCCGTTATTATCGGCTAATGTACTTACCATGGTGTGATAGTTCCTGCGCTCACCAAATACCTCAAGAGGTAGAGTGGCATTGGCGCTGACTAAATCCGTATTGGCAAAGCCAATCATATCGAATACACCATCATAGCTAAATCGTTCAGTAGAGAAATTATTAGGAAATTGAATAAAGTAATCCCTACTTTCTGAAATTTCTTTTAATTTCACTGTATGCATTGCGCTGTAACGATTGTATTGATCTGAAATCGCTGTTTGTGCAGGCGCGGGGACTGGAATGTCGCGCTCACGTACGAGCATCTGTTCAACGCTTGACTCATAGCGGTTGAATATACCGCTTAATGCAATCACCGGGTTATGCTCAGTTGGAATAGCAATGCCATTTTGCCATTCAACAGGCTTTTGTACGACTAGCCAAGATAGTTGACGGTTTAAACTGTTAACGACCGCATGCTCCCAAATTGCAAAAGCAAAGCCATGAGAATCGGCTGTGAAAAGCACGGAAAAAGGCCGTGAATACTTAGCATCACCTTTAAGTCCTTCCCTTTGATGCCAATAGCCAACAGCATAACTTGTGTCTTTTGTATTAAGGCTACCTAGGTTTCTATTATATAGAGAGCCGTCAGGGTCTAACTGCATGGGCGTCACAATATTCATGCGCAGCGCTATGTCGTTAATCAGCTCAAAACGCACGACCCAAGGCTGGTCTTTTGCATTGGCATCAAGTGTGACACGCGGCATCAAGTTAAGTACGCGGCCATTTTCCATTTTTTTATAAGTGAAATACATACTTGTTGATTCTATCAAGAAATCAAATACTTGTGCCAAGTCCACTAAGCCATGTTTAAACTGATGGTACATATATTTTACCAGCCCTTTATATCGCAATACGTTTCATGGTTTGTCATGCTGCTATCCTGTGGCCAATAACCAGTTGTAACTTTCATCATGCACCGAGCGAACATGCTCTTTTATCTCTGGTCCATTGATATAAATCAGAATAATGGTGCCGGTCGAATCTTGGGCGTGATTCAATACTGTTTTAAAGCGGCGACTTTGCTTCTCGTAAAATACCTGAGAAAATTCAACGTTTTGTAAACTTCCAAATAAGCGAGCCTCACTGTAGGCAATCAGATCGAGGACATGTTTGTAGCGATAACGGCGCGTATTCAAATTGTGGGGAAAAAATACTTTTGCGGTATTATCATCAGTAAAATAGTTAACTTCAGCGTCTTGATGGGGCAAAATCGCATTGTCCATGTGTTTAAATCGCCAAGCCGGTTGGCTTTTAGTCGGTACGTATACGTCGGCCTCACGTACTACGAACTTGTTTCTTACATGACCAAAACCATTTTTTATTTCATATGCTGCGAATACTGGCGACATTTCACTTACCAGCGGCTCGCCCGATTCTGGATCAACAGGGCGTTGTACACAAAGCCAACTAAACCAGCTTGCGTTATTACTGTTTATTTGCGTTGCATCATCAAAAGTTTCTTCGTATGAAAAAAATACAAAGCCGCGCTCGGTTAACGTAAGTATATACCCCATTGGATACGCTGGAGCTGCTTTTCTCAGGTACGTTCTATCAACAAATGGGATCCCTGAGTTACCAATATCAGACCCGATGACACCAACATGATCCCAACCCACTAACCGTTCAAACTGACCCTGTACCTCTGTGAGCATTGCGGTGTCGGGAAGTTGCAACTTTGGCGCCACATATAATCTGGCTTCATTCCAACTAACTTTAAACATAACGCGCCAACTATACTGGTTGCCAGCCAGCATGGCGTTACCCTCAGGCAGTACTTCAAGTAAGCACGAGAACGGGGCGTCATCTTCAAGTAATTTGGGGTGAATGATTTGATCATTATCCAGCTGCTGTATCGAGACTGACTGAAATTTTCCAGACTCGACCATGTCAATCACCACATCTTTTAACATATTGACGTGTGATTTGTAGCCACTGCGGTTAAACGACATACCTGACATAGTTTACTCGCTATATAGGCTGCTTTGACAAGCTAACACATAGAGGTCCGCAAAATGGACGGGTAAAGCGCAAAGTTGTGTATTACATGTTTCACGTGTGGACATCATACAGGCCCCATAGTTCTCATTATTCACCGCTTGGTGTCGGTGTAGTCTCAGTTGTACAATAGAGTATACCAAGAGTCTTTGTCACTGAACAGCTTATCATCGCTGTTAAACACCTATTGCTGTTTTTATTGCAAAAGGTAATTGCTTCACCAAGCTGTCAGTTTTTATGTGTAAAGCTAACGACAGTCGCCTCTATTGCTTCTTTTAAATACGCTGTAATAGAGGTGTTTTTCTTTACTGACAATATATTTGCAACCTGTTCATATAAGGCATATTGGTCTGTATCAAATAAGTTCATGATTCTATTGTATAATGTGTCAATTAATTCGAACTCATGCTGCTTTAGTAAAGGCGCACAATCACTCAGCGCTTGCAACACGGATGTCCGAGCCACGTAATACGTACGGGTACCTTGTTTACCTCTGTTTTGGAGCTGATCCATCATTAACTCGCTATACTGGTATTCGTGTTTTGTTGCATGTTCAGTGCGTAACGCCACAGCCATTGGTATGTTGAATAATGCAAAATGCCCAGATCTAGGCATTGTTTTAGCTCACGCTGCAAGTTAATCAATGACGGCTCACCTAAAAAAGCGTGCTGTACTGTTGAGGAGTCGATGATTGCGCCTGCTTTGTCTTTCGCTGGGGTCACAAAGCGACAGTCAATTCCATTTTGCTGATATTCATTGAATTTATCGCATTCACTCAGGCTTGATGTTAGCAATACCTTTTTCCCACTGGTGTTTGACTTAATGAGTTCAATGCAATCGCTATTGCTACTTTGTGCATCTGGCTGAACGAACTTTAAAGCTGGTACATAAACTTGAGAGGCGCACCATCGCTCGATCATTTCTTGGCTTTGGGCTTGTGTCCATAAATGCTTTGGGGAAGCGGTGCTATTATGGTGGCGTAAAATAATCAGCGTATTATCTGCTTGATGCCTAGCTAAATTTAATAAGTTAATGTGGCCCATAGTAAGGGGAACAGGTTCTAAGGGCACAATAGACCAATCATAATCATTATATGTCATAGTTCAGTGTCTCATACTTCCAGTCTCAAGTTGGCGATACAAAATTGTCTTAGTCAAAAACACGTTGATAGGTACAATTTTCAAGCATATTATCAAATTACCACAGAGAAACAAGGTCTTGGTATTTACGCTTACTCACCCAATCGCATGATGCCAGCGAGATTGCTCTTGTAGTCTGCGCTTCGTGTTTTTTAGCATCAACCGTCCCTCATATACGAGTAACTTTCCGTCCATTGAGACGGGAAAGTCTTGCAATGTAAAGGCGCGCCTAGAGCGGCCAATGGCAAGTAAAGAGTAGCTTACTAGTAGGTCTAAAAATAAAACATCGTCATAGGAAATCGAAGGTAAATTGCATGTCGTTACTCGATTGTTTTCATCAAACATGATATCAGTAATGTCATGAAAATAGAGTGCTGTTACATCGTATTTTCCTGCTGAACCGGCTATAAAAAGGGTTGGCTCTTGGTATTCCCAAACCGGAGGCTTATTGATGATTGAGCGGCCATAAACTAACTCTGCTATGGCGCTCTCATGGTCTAATGGAGTAACATTAGAAACCCAGTTTGGCCTGCCCAAAGGTGACGTAGTAAAGTCATATGTCTTGTCACAGTCAACGATAAGGCGTTTTGATTGCGGGCAATATTTGTTGTAAATACCCAAGGCACGCTTCACGATGAGGTGAAATTGATGCTTGTCAATTTGGGTCATTTCTAAGTCGCCCATAATGAATCCACCGGTTTCGATCATGACGTAGTCAATTAACTCTTCAAGATACATACCAAGTACTCCAATTGATTGTAAAGACACTATAATTGAAGCTCACTAATGGGTGAGCTTCTGACGCTGATGTTACACCCGCGCTTACTAAAGTGTGTTAGTGGTCGTTATCAAAAAAGCCAAGGGGCTTAATATTTAACAGCGATGAAGTTGCAATTGTACAATACAAGTTGTAACAGGAAAATAAGAGAATTGGGTCAGCCAAACTCTGATATTGTACAATATTGACGTGTTGATTAATTATTTCCGATTGCTAACTTGAAAAGTCGCTCTATGATATGTTCATCTGGGTAGGCATCTCCACATCTATCTGAGAATGCAAGTGCGATTTCCTGAATCAATATCAGCTGCTCGGTTTTTATCTCATTGTGAGAAAGCCCTAATTTGGACATCATTTGGTGCGTTACGACACTAAACTTCAAAATATCCACCGGTTTTCGTTCAACTTTTCTTCGCTCACCATATTCCCAATACAGTAGATCTACTTGTAAGATCTGAGCAAAATGCACTCTATCTTCAGCTTTTCGAGGCAAAACATCCTCTTTTAGCCACTTTGCAGCGGCTGAGAAGGATATATCAGCAGCATCTCTAACCACAGAAGTTCTGCCGTGGCCGGGCTCTTTCCATCGTTTCTTATTCTTATCCAACATTTCATTGAGGCGGGCTGACGGTCCATTTGGGCTTTTTAACCCCAGATTTTGGTGATCTTTATAGTATAGTTCTGTCAACTTTAGTGGCTCCGAACGAAAAACATTGCTTAACACTTAAAGTGCAAAAAGCTGCTGCAATCATACAGCCGTTACAGTTGAAACGCCATAGAGTGCGTCGCTCTAATTCAGCTTTAAGTATGATTTTAATAATATTAAATCATTCATTAGTAAGGTTTTTTTTATTTCCGTTTTGCTGGTTTGAAAAATAACACCTTGAATTAATAGCACTTTAAATACATTTATCAAGATTTATAATTATATAAAACAGGATAATAGGCGTGGTAATTTATCTAAAATGTGAATTGCGTCAAATGCTTTTATTCGCCTACATTTGCTATATATCAACACAACTCTAACAAGAAGTGTGCTAAAACATGTTTTCAGATCGATAAGTGAAGAATTGTATATGACGCAACAGATTGAGCTTGAATCAATCACACTTTGAGTGTAATGTTTTATGGCGCGGGAAAATGTTAGTCGTTGTAATACTAGGCAATCTAAGGCGCCTATAAAGAAATGTACGTTTTATTAGGGAGTGAGTGTTGTATGACAATAAGGTACAGCAAGTCCAGCATAACTAATGGTCGAGGCAAGCGAACAAGCCTAAACAGTCTTCTAAAAGACACCCACGTTAGAGCATTTGAAACATTGGCTTTGAACACTGCTAATGGGTTACGCGATGCTCTGCCGTTAAAGGAGAGTGCCAAAGTAGCCTATTTACTTGTCACGAGTGCAGATACGCTAGGTATGAACATTGATGAGTTCAATTACAATGTGAGTGTGGCAATTGTTGGTGTAGCGAATGATGCAGGTATATTAACCTATAACAAATGGCTACCAGAAAATGAGATCCAGGCAAGCCTACTAGCGACAGTGTCTAACGTTGCATATCAAGCTTTTGAGTTTCCGTCTGATGAATTTTATATTGGTAACCCTGCTGTTGAGCAGGTATTTGACATTACACCAGTATTGGACAATTTGATTCTTAACTAAAACGGCTCTGCGTGTGTACTTAATGTACTCACAAGCAATGTGCGATTTTCAATATACTTGTAGTCACGCGTCTTGCGTTTAGTGATGCACTACATTTAGAATGTTGACTCGAGACTAACGACATTTAGCCCAATATCATTATATGACGAACTGTGCACTTAAAATGATAGGTCAAGGGCTATAAGAATTTTGTAATGAATGGTGGACTAGGATGGACGCAAAACACTTTAATGCGACTTTTGTTCGAGAAGACATTAATATAGCAGCACTGCTTAATACTACTTACCAAGGTGGACCTGCACTCATTGCTGCATATGAAGCCCTAAGTGATGAGGACAAAGCAAAAGTGTTGTGTAACGCAGCGATTAATGTCGGGGTTGGAATAGCCGGTATGGTACCGCCTGTTGAATATGAAAAGGAGTAATAGAAATCTAAATATACGTTAAGTGCGCTTTTATCAGAGCGACGTTCATATTGTTGATTGTAAGGTACGGGAAGTAAAACGCTTTGCTTAAAAGAGTGAATATGCTTGTTGGTTACCCTTAATCAATGAATGCTCAGACGCTACGACTACATTTTAATTCATATCGGCGTCTGTTAGGGTGTAATTTGTCGCAATGCCAGAGTAATATTCTAAGCTTAATAGGCAGTTTATTTAGCTGGCGTTGTTAATTATTTTGCATATTAGTGCTTTGATTTTAAATGACTTTATAACCTTGGGTGGCACTTACCGTTATAACAAGTGAAGCACCGGCCATTTAGGAAAGTTAATTGCCAAGTTTAATGTTATCGCAGCGTAAGGTAATAACAAAACAGCAGTTCTTTTTCTGATGTCGTCAAGTGTCAAGCGCCTGAGGTAATGACTTCTAGCAATGAGCATGAATGAGTTGTACAGTACGGTATGCTTTATATTGTACAATTCACCCTTGCTTTGATGTGTTAATTTGTTCTTGCAAAAAGCCATCAATCATTCTATTAAAATTGTATTCACCCAGTGCTTTTCTTAATCTAATTCTATCTTCCGTTAAACGCCCGCTCTCAATGAGTAAATTAATGGTATAACGTGCTTTGAGTATGTCTTGAACATCATCACCAACATATACAACACAATATATATCATGTTGGACGTAATTGGTGGGGTAGGGGAGCTTATCACAATGAAGTACATTACCAATTCGGTGTGTATTTGGTTTTTGCGCTGATGTTAAGAAAAGTGGATCTGAATTAAACATGTAATGGGTCTCATGGAGAAATTAAAAGCAACACAGTAAATTCGCTGTGAATTTGCATATTGTACAATGCGCACAGTATCCAATGGGTTGCTTACACTAAAGTTGCAACTAAAAAAAGGCGCTAATATTATACCAATTCGCCTTAATGCTTGCTCAATTTGAAGGAATAAATCTGACGCTAATTGGTTAAACGTTGCTTATCTAGAACAAACTAAATAGCACCGCCTTTCCTTGTCTGCATCCATGCAGTTACCTTGGCGATAGTATGACGTGCTAGCGGTATTATCTGTTCGCCTCAAAATACAAGCTTAATTAAGCAAATTGGTATAAACAGTCCGGCTGAGCGAGATTTATCGATTACTAAACTTCAAGAAAAAACGCTCAAACGCAGCTTGTCCAACATAAACAATACGTGTTAAGCCTGTATCAACACCTTGGTCATCTTTGTCTTCGGTAATATAAAATACGCCCTCAGAGAAGCGCACGACACTGTCTATATGGTGTTCCCTCACATAGCATGGCGCTGTGATCATCTTAAATACGCGTTGTGCGTCGCTATCATTTAGATCAAGCGTGATATAAATACCTGGTGCCTGAACACCTTGATCATTAGCAGCATATAATAAATCCATGAGCTGCTTACGCATCGCATCAGCCGCAGGTTCAAGTGATTGCACAGTCGCAATAGCTGCTTGTTTCAATAACGCTTTATACGCTGAACCGATATCTTTAATATCACCTTCGCTGAGTTGCGCCAAAAGTGCATCTCTTTGTGCTGGTGTTAACTCAGCAATACGCTTAGCAGCATCCTCTAAGATTTCTTGATCTATACCGCCGCCGTCTAATATAACCGTATCGACAAAATGATCTAACCATGGGATTTGTATGTTTTGTGCTAATTTCAATGGCGCAGACACACCAACTGGAGAATCCGTTTTTGAAACAAAGCGTATTTGTATATCATACTCAACATAGCGTTGATAAATTGAACCAGGCAAATCTTCAATTGCGAACCTTTCACCGTTAGGGCCAAAAAACTCATCTCGTTCAACGATGTATTCACGTGGCCCTGTATTTGTTAATACGGAGTTTATTACCTCGAAGCGCACTGACAAGTTGTCTTTTCCAGCCATATTGACACTTTCAATGTCATAAATTAACCGGTATGGGTCACTAGGATTTGAAAAGGCAATGTCACTCAGTGTTGGGGCTGAATAAGCTGTCCCATGAGTAGTAAAAGCACCTTGAAGCCAACCTGTTTGCAATACTCCGTCAACAACAAGTTCTATACCATAGTAATAGTCAGTGCCAGAGAGCAAACCATCGACAAATAAATCTTTGTATTGAAAACGGTCCTCTGCTTGATAAGTGACTTTATACGTTAGCTGAGTACCATTAAATTTGTATGGATTTAAGTTACCTTGCGCATATGTTTGATCGAATGAAACTGAGTTACCATCTAATTCATCTTTGGCTGCAATATAAATAGACAAGTAGGTATTCGGTAAACTGGCTTGGTCTTTTAACGCATCTCGCAACGAGATGTGATCTTGCGCGCCAACCAGTGCAATGGCGTGGCGCATTAGCCCATCGGCTGCCGCTTGTGTTTGTGCCGTCGTGACTACATTGTTAGTAGCGTTTAAAAACGACAATAGATCAAAAGTCATAGGAGATCACCTCTATAATAACTGGGCGTATAAACGCCCAGCAGATTGTAAAGCAGGTTATGAGAAAATAAGCTCAGCACGGTCACGATACACATCGCCACGCACTGACACTTGGAATTTTTTGTCTGAAATAACGCCACCTTCAACAATTGGGCCTAAGTAAAAAGCTTTACCAAGCCAAGTAAAGTAACGGGTTTCGATACCGTTGGTGAAACCCTGTTTGGTCACAAACATAAAGACATCATAGGTATCAAATTCGGCATCTCCGGTAGAACCGCTCAAGTCCAAAACTTCGCTGTAATCAGGGTCAATATCACTGTATAGAGCAATACGACGTAACTTCGTCCTTACTTCGTTAAAGGTATCTTTTGCACTTTCAAATTCTTCGACCGCCACGTCACGAGTCAGGTCGTACATCTGCGATGCAACGAGTGAATATGCGCCACTATTTAACGCGGTACGCAGTGCTTTGCGGGCATCTTTATTGGCTGTTAGCTTAGTTGCTATCTTACTCACAAGCGCATCTTCAATTTGCTTGCCTTTGATGACCGTCGTATCGACAAAACCAGCAAGCCAAGGAAGTTCAAAAGATTGAGCGTCTACTTTTACCGAAGCTGAAGCTGAGTTGGGCGCATTATCCACTTTCTCTATCGTTCTTAAGTGGACAGAGTAATTTACATAACTGCGCATGTTGTTTTCACCAACCGTAAACATAAAGGTTGGTTCACTGTCTGCTTGAAATTCAAATTCTCCAGAAAATACCACGCTTTGCTCATAAGGCACTTCTGGCATTGCACGCTTAGTGTCGTCAACTACTTCAAGTAAAAAGTGCGTGTTGTCCTCAGCTGAAACGTTACTGACTTTTACTTCGACACTTTTAGCGGTTTCTGTGATTGATAAAACGACATTTTCTGGCTCCGCTACATTCGAGCCCCCTAGCTGCATTTCAGAGCTTGGCGCTAATAGAAACTCTCCTTGCAGTTCGCCATTCAGTACAAGTTCAAATGCGCATTTAAAACGCGCATTTGCTGGCAAGCCGCTAATTGTAATAGGCTCGTACTTTTCACTCCCTTCTTGCGCTTGATGTAAATCTTTCAGAGCGACTTGCGCTGTATAATCAGCGGTATCGAGATCATCTTTTGTAAGCTCGCCGCTAGCATACGAGTGTTTCAAGTACACTTTTAGGTATGAGTTACGAATGTCCTCTTTGAGAGATATGTTATTTTCACTTGCGTATGCTTTAATTGCATCGAATAAGTAGTCGCCTGCAATATCTTGGTTTTCTAGTGTCAGTGAAAGACTATAGATACCATGGTTGTTAGGTTGCGACGTAAACGTCACTGTGTTTTGCAATACAGTAGTAATATCAAATGCCATGTTAGCATCTCCTATAGGTGCAGGATTGTAAGGCTCAATCTCACAGACTCATTTATGTACCAACAACGCGTTTGTTAGTTCAATATTCTCACAGTTGCAATTAAGGTAAAACCAACCTAACTGCATGCTTTAAGAGCGCACACTCCATCCTAAAAACGCCGGCTCACTGATGTGATGAAGTTGCCAGCATAATTAATGCAGCGACTCTTTGACTGTTTTCAAGCGTTGAGTTTGGCGCTTTTTTATATGCTAAGTGAGCAAATGCACTTTTGGTTTCTGCTTGTAAAAACCAGCAGGCATTACCCAACTCAGTTTCGACGATCAAAGCTAGTCTGTGATGATATTCACATAAATAACACGCCTCTTGGTGTGCATAGGTGAATGCTATCAGCAAATCATTTTTTTCTCGGCTTTGCTCTTCGAACGATTGTTTCAGTTTTACATGCCTATTGAGTAATTCAATACGCTGACTTTCACTTGCGGTTAACGCTTGCTCGTAGCTTGCCAGAGGCAGTGTACCCAGAATGTCATGTAAAACACTGTAGTCTCTTGATCTTGGAGACCAGTTTAGTCCGAGCTTATCCAGCGCCGTAGACAAAGCGTCCTTTGCTAATCGAACTTCCTCTGCTAACAGCTCATTGGTAAAGCGCAGACGTTGCTGCTCTTTAACTATATCATCTCGGTTTGTACCGAGCTCGTTTTGGTGAGATATGTGTTTTTGTGTCATCTTGCGCTTCCTTTTCGTTGAGCTAAATAAACATCTCAACGTTCTCAAACGCAAAGTAGAACCTTACTTTCTACCTATCTCACACATGTAACCACGGCTAACTGGTTACCGAAGTGATGGCAAGCTGTCTTAAACGATATTGTTCAATCACTTTAGCTCTCGCTTCGCTCCAAGGTGCACAACAACCTTTACCAAATTGCATCGCAGACCCATCATTTTTATTATTGTACAATGAGTAGAGGTTACAGCGATAGAGATTTACGCCCTCTTGTAGCGTTTCATCTAAAATTAGGTGGGTACATTGATTGGTTTCGGTGTTCATTTCACCTCTACCACACAGGTTCGTTCGGCAACACGCCCCACTTCTGACACATTTGAAATGATAAACAGGTTCACCCTCGTGATCTGAAACTACCAACAACTGCTCTTGTTCCATCCTTTTTAGCTCTGTATCACTTGGTCGCCAGAACTCAGGGTCAATGGTCACAATCCCTTGATCACGACTATTCACAGGTGGCTACTTTGTGATCGTCATGGGCAATCGTTGCAACACTTTCTCGATTAATCAGCATGGGCTCTTTATTATGCGAGGAAAGTAGCACACTACCTTTATCAAACCGACGGACTTTGCCATTAAGACAGATACCATTGACTAAATACACACGCACTTTCGCCCCTTTTAAAAGGAACTGTATTAAGTGCTCTCCCCACAGGTCAAAAGGCTCACCATTGGGAAACACCAACTCTTTATTAGACATCGACTTAACTCCAGTTTACTGATTACTACTAGTGCCACTTCGCTTTATATTTGCGACACAAAAATGAACTTGTTCACGCTGACAAACGTCAATTACGTATGTTTCTCGTTCTTACAAATTTATCAAAGCCTCTAAATCCGAACGAGGCTCCTACAGCTAGGCCGAACATATAGCGGTAAAATTCGGGGGTCTGCTCTAATTGAATAAAGCCTTGATGAGCGTATGGCGCAAGTTGTGGAATAAAACACATAATAAAAGGAACACTTAACAAAACAGTGAACCATTCATCTTTCCAACTGGTGGCCGCACCATTAGCCATTGCTTCTTCCCAACTTATTACGCGCTGCGCTTTAGCGTGTGCAGCTTGTCTAACAATATCCTGTTTGCCTTTAAATATTTCGAAAATCCAACCGCCTGCGGCTGTAAGAGCTTGAAACCACATGTTTTTATCCTTATTTAACTAAGTTAACACATCATACTTTTTATCTTTCTAATCGGCCCTCAGCAACATTATACTACTGGAACATGATGCGGCCACTTGACGCATGCAGACAATCAATAATTTGTTGTACAATAGTATAGGCAAGGCGACCATCATACTTGCCTAAATAGTTTTCTCTAAGTCTTTTCATACATAGCGCAATAATACAAGTGTCGTCCGCAATGGGATGAATATGAATAATCTCCACAATAAATTGTTCTATAATTCGCTCGAGTGCCAGCGCACTGATCCTTTCAGGCATCGCATGTAGCAAATGCACCAGCTCGTTATTCAAAGAGCCAAGCTTTTCTTTGTCTCTTACACCAGGCCGAGATTTGTTTTTTATTTTAGCTATGGATTTTTTTATTTCATATTCAGCCAGTTGTGCAGCCCTTAACTGCGAATTTGGCTCCGATTCATCTATACCTAACGACTCACAAAATTTACGTACTCGCTGTGCAGCATCCTCACACTCAACATCTAAATACACCAATACCGCATCAGTTGTACATGTCATCTTTTTTCAACCTAGTCTCATCTTGATAGCAATATGCCTTATAATTATCACAATTACAACGCGATACAATTTATATTGTACAATATAAATTCCACATGATGCGTGACTAAAAAAGAAGAAAGTAGCTAACCGCCTACTTCGCAGTTAGAATAAGAGTCGTTTAATCTAAATGAGACTTGAGAACCTATATTATGGAGCATGTACAAATACTTGGGGCGATCAGCCGCACTAAAATGAAGCATACATATGAACTTATCGCGTTCGCTGATGGGGTTAAGCCTGCTGGGATAAGGGATATCATTAATGTGCCTCTTACACAAACCATTTGCCTTAATCGCAAGCTGCATATCAACGAGTATCCGCAAATTACGAGCTTTTTTGAAAGTTACCCTAGCTCAACATCACAGGGACAACAAGCCATAGCGGTATTTATTGAACATGATAGTTTGAATATAAAAGGTATGCTCAATTTAACCCCTTTGGGGTGGGCAACCCTGAGTAAAGAAAACGGCATGCCCATTCATTTACCGAGTATAAACCTCAGCACCCGCAAAAAACTGTTTGCACAAAACTATACTCATTTGCGTAACCTTTTAAATGAGTACAAATGTTATATGAATGATCCTCAGGGCCTTACTAATCATGTAACAGATGAAGTAAAAGCACAATAGCTGTAATAAAGGGGGCAAAAGGTGACAACAAGTCACCTTTACTGGAAAAAATTAATATAGATAGGCAGGCAATAAGTTAATAGTAATGGCGTCCGCTTGGCTGTAGTCATTATCTACAGTGCAATCAAAGTAAATATGATCAACTTGCGCTTCTTTATTCGATACCACGTCTCTAAATGCTTGCGACGTAACTTTCGCACCATATTGTTTTAACTCAACTAAAGACGACTCATTGTCTGGCAGCCATGGTTTAACCCTTGTAATATTATACGCATAGCCATTGTCATAGCCACGATAGCTTGGGTCTATCTCATTGCTAATATCCAGTGTTTCTCTGTATACTTCTTGACCTTTTCTACGGGCAACAACATCACATGAAACAAGTGAGCTGATATCACCAACTCGGCCAGCAAACCAACCAGCACCGATGTAAATCTCTCCTGGAGAGTCTGGGTAGGAGCTTTTTGAAATAGATACTGGCAATTTACAAATTACTTGTGTCGGGGTATTCGCAACATCTGGTGAAGCAATAGCAGGTTGCCCAATGCCATATTCACGTGCTGGTGTGTAATTATTATATGTCACAGTTGACCATAACCCACCATACTCACCAACTTCTGTCCCAGAATAGACCGAACCTGTGATAGTACAGAATCCGCGAGGGGATGGTGTACTTGGGTGTTCAGGATAAAGAGAAGCACAGGCGGTAAAAGTGGTAAAAGCACACAGTATATATATGGCTAATCGATCATTTAACATAATATTACTCCCCTTAAAATTTATCTGCGTAAGTAGTTGCATAACTGCCTAGAAGCATAATATTGTCTTGAGCTGGGTTTTTAAATTGACAAATACTTCTCGCATAGCCATATGGTTGGTGTGGAAATTGACCACTATGTGTATATCTGATTGTCATGGTAGAAATTTTTTTACCATCAATCTCTTCATGCTCCCAGTGTGGGGTACTGCGTATCAAATGTACATTTGTATATTCGCTACGAATAAAACATCTATCAGACGCGATCTCACCTAAAAACCGGTCAGCAGAATAAGTGTTTGTGAACACTTCAAGTTTATTTGCCCTAAGACGTCCAATACATTGCACCTGGCCTAGATCGGATTTCAATTTGGTTGCGCCAAACTCGTCGGTATAATCAATACGATCTGCAGCGCATATACCTACTCTGGTAAGTTGTGGGTTTTTAAATGAAGTGGGGTCTCGAAAAGATTGCTCAGAAATTACCATAAAGTCATCTAGGTAAACCACATCACCCACGCTGGTACGTGAAATAGTCACTTTTTTAACGGGCTTTGATGAATGAACGCCCCAAAAAACTAAGTTATTATTTACATCGACAGCATCTGGCAAAGCATAGTGTGCTACACCGCCATCCTGATAATCAAACTGAATTTGTAAATTCGCACTCCCAACATCTAAGTCAACAGCTTGAAATGCAAACGATTTAATAGGGGCATCGAAAGTAAGCTCGATATCCTCCATGTAGATGGTCAT
The DNA here is from genome assembly GCF_004103255.1 of Pseudoalteromonas sp. PS5. Classification (NCBI taxonomy): domain Bacteria; kingdom Pseudomonadati; phylum Pseudomonadota; class Gammaproteobacteria; order Alteromonadales; family Pseudoalteromonadaceae; genus Pseudoalteromonas; species Pseudoalteromonas sp. PS5. The sequence continues at coordinate 972 of NZ_RCSQ01000048.1, read as the reverse complement.
TGAACCGGAAGGTGCATGCGATGTGGCTATAAATGATGCCTCACCCGTTAACGTTGCTGATACGCCATTGCTAAATGTTAGTTTTTTTCCAGCAGCTGCTTGTCCGTTTATAAAACTCTCTAGACCATTAGAAACAGTGCTACTTGATGAATGGGCCTTAAACTCCTCTATTGCACTGGCTACCCTATCTTTTACTTTGGTAGTCCCCCAATCAAGGTCTCTTGCAAAAAAGGACGTGTCGGCCAGCACAGGAAATGCGCTCAGCAGAAACGTGATAATCGTTATTATCGCTTTCATTAAAAATTTCCTTAAGTCTAATTTAGTGTCTCATAGCTAAACCCAGTTACCTGCCAGTAAAGGGCAGTCGCAATATATCACATCAAAGATATTGTACAATAATAAAAGGTAGGGATATAAACCGAATGCACATCTAAATCAAACGCGTTAAATATTTTAGATTAACCCGAACTCTGAGTAAAAAGTGAATTAATCAACAACAATACCTAAGCTCACAAGACGCAACATCACTCTAGCCAGAGGTTATTTCTTAATACATGGCAAATTTAACGCAGCAGTAAGGGGTAACAACTGCTAAAGGGTCAATGATTACTCAAGTTCAGGCTAGCTAAATAGCTTTACACGGGTAAGATCTAGATCGGTATTAATAACTAAGCCAGCTTGATCAGCCGTTACCTTCGCGAAAGCGACTACTTCTGCCACTTTATTTTTAGGGCCTTGAATATTAAGTGTAACTGTAAACTTTTCAGGTGATATATTTCTCTCTAACTGCGTCATTTCACGTAGTGCTTCATCATTAAACAGTCTATCTCTTATCATATCCGCCACCTTATATGCACTTTTCCATCGCTGACGGATAAGCGCTTTTGATAAGCGTTTAATGGATGTATTCAAGTCTGTAACCGAAATTGTTACGACAGAGTACTGTATGTTCATTGGGGTGCTCCTTTCATT
>NZ_RCSQ01000047.1:0-26983 GCF_004103255.1 Pseudoalteromonas sp. PS5 | reverse complement strand
GCAAAAATTTTTCTATTTAGTTGTTCTAAATAAGAAATTTTTAACGCTGTTAGCGTCAGGTTTACTCCTTCAAATTGAGTAAGTATTAAGTTTAATTGGTATAACTTGCATCCTTGTTGTTGGGCTTAACGGGGTTTTGCTTTGCAGGCGACTGTTATACCATCACACAATTGTTTGCCAGTACAGAGACATTATGCTCACTATTACACACTTACAGTTTACTTGGCCTACAGCGAGCAAGCCGGTATTAAATATACCTATGCTTAATATCGCCCGAGGAGAACACGTGTTTTTACATGGCCCAAGTGGCAGTGGTAAATCCACGTTACTTGGCTTGATTGCAGGTACTTTAGATTGCCAACAAGGCATGATTGAGATAGCAGGCACCAAAGCCAGCACACTTAGCCGTAGTCAACGTGATAAGTTCAGAGCTGACCATATTGGTACTATTTTTCAAAGCTTCAATTTATTGCCTTATTTATCTCCTATTGAGAACGTCACCCTTGGCTGTGAGTTTTCCAAAAAGCGTAAGCAAAGTATCACATCGCAAAGCAAAACCCTTGAACAAGAAGCCAAACTTTTACTCACTGAGCTTGGGATTGACGAACATACCCAACAGCGCAGTGTCGCAGAGCTGAGTATTGGCCAGCAACAGCGAGTAGCTGCAGCCCGCGCCTTTATCGGTAGACCCGAGATAATTATTGCTGATGAGCCAACCTCGGCACTCGATGCCGATAGCCGTGATGGCTTTATCAAATTGCTCTTTAATCAAGCTGCCGTTTACAGCGCATCTATCCTCTTTGTTAGCCACGATAAGAGTTTAGCTCCCTTATTTAATAGGCAGCTCAGTCTGAGTGAATTAAATCAAGGAGCTCAGTATGCTAGTTAAGCTTGCATGGAAAAGTACACTAAATAGGAAGGCCAGTGTCGCCCTCACTCTGGTCACCATTGCCATTAGTGTGATGTTACTGCTTGCAGTAGAGCGTGTTCGCCAAGACGCAAAGTCTAGCTTTGCAAATACAATTTCGGGTACCGACTTAATTGTAGGTGCACGTACTGGTGACATTCAATTGCTCCTTTCAAGCGTATTTAGAATTGGCCATGCCAACAATGCCGTACAATGGCAAAGCTACGAATATATAAAGGCGCAACGTGGCGTCGCTTGGAGCATTCCGATAAGCTTAGGTGACAGCCACAAAGGCTTTGCTGTACTAGGCACAGATGACAATTACTTCAAACATTATCAATACGGCAAAAAACAGCACCTTACCTTTAAAGCTGGCCGCGCATTTCATAATCCTCAAGAAGTGGTGCTTGGGGCAACAGTTGCTAAGCAACTAGGATACAAGCTGGGACAAAAAATTGTTATTTCTCATGGGATGGGCAACACCAGTTTCCATCACCACGATGACAACCCGCTGGTTATTTCTGGTATTTTGGCTGCAACTGGCACACCGGTAGATAAAACACTACATGTGCCACTCAGTGCAATAGAAAAGATGCACAGCACAGGACACAGCAAAACATCGCGCCAGATTTCACGACCACAGCACACCGCAAACCACGACGATGAGCACGAGCATGAGCATGAGCATGAGCATGAGCATGAGCATGGTAGTACAAACAATAGCGCCTTACTGCACAACCTCAATTCAACACCTGGTGATTTAATTGGTTCAACCAAACAAATTACGGCATTTTTACTGGGCTTTGAGTCACCTCTTTATACCTTACAAGTGCGCAGAAATATTAATTTATATAAAGATGAACCTCTACTCGCTATCATGCCAGGGGTAACATTAAGAGAATTATGGGCAATGCTAGATATTGTCGAGAAAATTTTGCTACTTATCACGCTCGCAGTTGTATTGATAAGCTTACTTGGTATGTTGACCTCCCTATTGGCCACCTTAAACCAAAGGCGTCGGGAGTTGGCTATTCTGCGCTCCGTTGGGGCGCGACCTTGGCATATTTTTACCCTGCTTGTCAGCGAAGCAATTTTAATTACTGTGTTAGGTTGTATTTTTGGTGTTGCACTTTTCTACGCTCTGCTCATTGCTGCACAATCGGCTCTGCAAAGCCAATTTGGGGTAGTGCTCAGTTTCAGCCCACTCTCAGCCTATGAACTCACGTTACTTAGCGTTATTATAGGCGCAGGTACACTGATTGGCGCTATTCCCGCCGCCCGCGCTTACTTTTACTCGCTTGCCGATGGCATGCAAATTAAAACCTAAGAGGAAAAAAATGCAGTTAAACGCACGTACTCACGTTTTTTATTTTATTGCATGTATCACAGCGATGATACTCAGTGGTGCCGCAAAGGCAGCTCCACCGAAAGAACTGTTTTGGGAAGACTTAATTCCAAAAGGGCATGTACAAATTAGTAATCAAGATGCGGCAAGCCATGAAGGCGCTGAACAAAACTGGATCCAACCCGATTTAGACGCCCCTGTCGTTAAAGAGTTGGACGGTCAACTAGTAAGCTTACCAGGCTTTGTGGTACCACTTGAAGGTGACAGCGAAGTGATCACCGAGTTTTTACTCGTACCTTACTTTGGCGCTTGTATTCATGTGCCACCGCCACCGCCCAATCAAATTGTGCATGTCAAAATTAAAAACGGTGTTCCCATTGAAAGCTTGTATGATGCAATCACAGTCAGTGGCATTATTAAAGTTTCAACATGGAAAGGCGACATAGCGCAAACCGGCTATATGATGGAAGCCAAAGGCGTCGCACCATTTGAGTTGTAGCAAAGCTATAAACAATAAAAAAGAGTGCCAACCGATACTCTAGCTTGATTGGCACTCTTACCACTGCAAACGGTGCTTTATCGCGCTATTCCGTACTCGGTGCACTGGCATATACCAGCTCAACTAGATTATTCATTGAGCGTGATTTCTGCATATACGCTTTTTCCATGTGTGCCAATTCTTGTAATTCAAATAACGTACTTTCCACCAGTGAAAACCACTTCGCGGTGGTGTCTGATGTTTTCGGGTCATTGTGGCTTGCTTTTTTCAGTGCCACATAAAGAATATTCAGGTCGTTATATTGACGTAGATAGTCCATATCATCCTCTGTTGTTACACTATTATTAACGTCATAAAACAGTATCAAAGGCCTTGCAAAAAAATCTTGTCGAATCAATTTTTATATTAACTAAATGAAAACCAATAGATCTGCTCACAAATTAATTTCCTCTTGCAGAAACATTTTTATTGATTACAATTTGCAGTTAACAAAGATTATACATAAAAGTAACTTGGGTGGCATTGAGCATACTCCCCCATACAAGAAAGGACTATATTGGTGGGCAATCCCTATTTTAAATATAACGGTGACGACCTCAGAAGAATGCGTCTTGCAGCCCAAAAAACCACGCAGCAAATGGCTGATCTTGTAGGTATTAGCCGCCAAACCTACGAAAACTATGAAAATGGTGTGAGTCGAATACCATGGGATCACTTTCAAGTTTGGTGTAGGTATTGTGATATTGACCTTTCTCCCATAATCAAACAGTTTCAAGCTTTAAGGAACTTAATTAGTGACTCTCAGCTAAGACGCAAAAGCCCGACTTCTCCTACTGCAAAGAAAGTGGAAGAGTAAGTAGAATATTATCAGTTGATTTGAGATACAAAAGGATTAAATAAATGAAATCATTAATACAAGGTACAGTACCCAAAAAATTAAACTTCAGAAAGCTATGCTCTTATGAAGTCAATAAGATAACTGGAGGAAGTCATGGAGGAGCAGTGAAAGATCCTAAGTTAGTCATACGTACTCAAAGAGCGACACAGCTCCAAGTGCTCGATATTCACCAGTTAAATACAGTAATCGGGGGTAGTGACGGTTTATTAAAAATAGATCCCAAGATTACAAAAGTGAGCAAGGCGATCGAGACTGAACTAAACCCAGAGGGGGCGATACTACGAAACTTCTGAACAACCCAAAGATAACCTTTACCTTACAAAAATACAACATCTAGACCTAACCGAATTAGTACTAGAATAGCTGGTATAGTTGGGTCTGGACTATAGGAAAGAAAACAGCTGAACAAGGGCTTCCTTTAGTTTACAAGTGATTTTAAGAGCACAGCATTAGTAATCTAAACCACTGAAAAAGATAAATAGTATACAACTTATTGGCACTATAAGCGCGAGCCAGGTTAGGAGTGGCTGCACAGGAAAACAGGCGAATGATTCAAAATAGAAAATATAAAGCCTAATTCAGAAAGTTACTGCATGTGAAATTGAGTAATGTTTTAGGCAACTTGTCATTTTACTAATAAAAACAATCGTAAAAATAAGTAAGTAGACCAATTTTGATCTTACAAGTTGTTCTCAATGAGTGTTTTCCAGAGTAAGGTATTAACAACTTTAACTACTGCAAAACCCATAAAAGGATATAGATATGTTAGTTAAAAAATCTAAAAAGGTTATTTTTAAAAACTTAAATATCTCTGAAATTCAACGTATAAAGGGAGGTAGCCATGGTGGCTCACTTCCAGACCCAAGGTCAAAAGAAAATGGCTAAAGCCGCAAAAGAGTGAAGTAATATAAGAAATTTGGCGCTTTATCAATTAAAAAATAAATGAAAAGCCAACGAGGAAATGCAATCATGACCCAAATAAGAAAAGTACTTAGCTTTACGGTTGATTCTCAGTAGGTGATTTTCAGAGTACAGTATTGTCAATTTTAACCACTGCAAAGCCTATAAGGAAAACAATGATGACTAAAAATAAAGCCCATTCAAAGACAATACAAAATAACTTATCGCTACCCTTTTTTCTGCTCAGTAGGGTGAAAGGTGGCAGTGGTGGTTTATTAAAGGACGATCCAAGAGGAACTAGTAATAGCGTTACACGTTCTGCAATCTATAATACTCTATTATCAAAAGGCGAGTAAATGAATAAGTCATTTAGCTTTTTGCTGCTTTTAATTCTCGTAGCATCTGTTTTAGCATATATACTTACTATCCTAAATCAGGAAGTCTATCTTCCGATGCTTATTAGCGTGCTATTAATAGCATTAAGTGTAAAAAACCAGCTGAATATTATTCATCTATCAACTCTTTTATCTATTTTAATTGTTTTAGAAATTATTACGGCCTTTTTTATGGCACCTTACACGGCAAAATTTCCTGCATATAAAGCTAATGCGTATATTTTTTCCATACATCTTGTCTTTGACTTAATGTCTTTTTACACAGTAAAACATAGGGTAAAAATCTCCTTATTTTTAGTAGAGCGCTTTCAACCCCAAAAAAAGGAGTATGTCTATATGACCCATGCTGATATTCTCCTTGTCGGTGTATTTTTCCTTTTCATAATAGTGGATGTTAGCGCCTTTATTGAAAACTTAATTCGTAATATGGACTACATTTTCGGTGTTGCAGAAGAGACAGCTAAGCCATATTGGAGCTGGAATTGGATATATCAAAGCTACCCATATGCTAAAGCTATCTTGCTCGCTGCAGTTGTAACTGTGCTCTTGGCAACCGTTTACGTTGAACGTTTTCGTCCTGCACCAATTAATGAAAGTGAAGAAGACTTAACGCCTAAAAAATCCGAGCCGCAGCATAAGTCATAGTCCTCTATGCTGCTTTTATCTTAACTCAATTGAAGGAATAAACGATGGATTTAAAACTGAACAAGAAGCAACTAAAGTCATTATCAGGGACTCCGCGAATACTGGATTATCATAACACTCGTGAGATTGGCGGCGGTTGTTCTTATCACTGTAGCCGTAACTTAAACTGTGATACCGATGCTGCAACACTAGAGTGCCCGTCAAAGGCGCTAGCCTGTGTTCCAGAGCCAAATACGTTACATTGCGATTGTCCAACCAATATGTGCTAATACCAATTTGACTTAATACTCTGTATTAAATAGGGGTAGCATCCAGTAGGTGCAGCCCACTCTGTCGCGCTGTGTAATTTATTCTCGCTGCACAAATAATTTGCCCCCGTACTAGTTACGGGGGCAAACGAGTATACAGCTTACAGAAGCACTACGCTTAGTTCGTTGATGGCAACTCCATAATGCCGTCAATTTCTACCTGTGCACCCTTTGGTAATTCTTTTACACCAATGGCTGCACGTGCTGGATATGGCTTTCTGAAATATTGCGCCATAATCTCATTGACTGTTGCAAAATTACTTAAGTCTGTCAGGAAGATATTCACCTTAACCATATCTTGAAGCTCACCACCGGCCTCTTCACACACTGCGGTTAAATTTTTAAATACTTGGTGTGTTTGCTCTGCAAAATCGTCAGAAATAAATTCCATCGTTTCAGGGACCAATGGGATCTGACCCGATAAATAAACAGCAGTGCCCACTTTAACCGCTTGGTTGTAAGTGCCAATTGCTGCTGGCGCTTTATCTGTTGAAATAATCGCTTTGTTCATGGATGTTCCTTTATTTTTTACGATACACGCGTTGCACATCTGGCATTACTCGAATTCGACGCATGATATCTGCAACATGAACTCGGTTTTTCACGGTAATACCTAAATCAATCACGTATAAATTACTTTCTTTTTCATCTGTTGCGATCTCAACAATGTTTGCTTGTGTTGTTGCGACCACATTGGTTAACTTAGCTAACGCACCTTGGTGATTGATTATCTCAACGCGAAGCGCGGCGATATACTCTTTCTCTGGGTTGTCCTCCCATTTCACCACGAAGTACTTTGAGCGCTCGTTTTGCCAACCTTTAATATTTTTACATTCTTGACGGTGCACCATTAGCCCTTTACCTTGGCTTACGTAGGCTGTAATGGCATCTCCTGGCACAGGGCGACAACATTTAGCATAAGTCACCAACATACCTTCAGTACCGATTATCGCGGCTTTCGCGCGTTTTGCAATATCTTCTACAGCATTATCATCTTGCAATAAGCGCTTTGCTATCAATACACTCATGATATTACCGCAGCCAATTTCAACCAATAATTCTAGTAAGGTGTTGAGCTTGTGTTCTTCCAGTACATTATCAATTTGTTCTTGTGGAATATCATCCAGCTTGTGCTCACCGAGGGCTGAATCAAGCAAGCGACGACCTAATAAAATAGCTTCTTCTTCTTGCTGGCTCTTGAGGTAGTTACGGATCCCAAGGCGTGCCTTACCCGTTACTACAAAATTAAGCCATGTTGCATTTGGATGTGCGCCTGAACTAGTTATCACTTCTACTGTTTGCCCGGTGTCCAGCGCTTTGCTTAGTGGGTACGGCTTGCGGTTTACACGCGCACCAACACAGGTATTACCGACATCAGTATGCACGGCATAAGCAAAGTCTACCGCCGTTGCCCCCATAGGCAGCTCCACAATGCGGCCATCTGGCGTAAAGACGTAAATTTCTTCAGGGAATAATTCGGTTTTAACGTTTTCAACAAACTCAAAAGAGGAACCGGCACTTTGCTGTAATTCCAGCAAGCTTTGCATCCACTGACGCGCGCGCTGCTGTGCAGTGTGGCCAGCGTTATCACCAGATTTTTTATACATCCAATGCGCTGCAACCCCTTTGTCTGCCATGTGATCCATATCATGTGTACGAATTTGGATTTCAACTGGAATACCATGAGGGCCAACTAATGATGTATGCAGTGATTGATAACCGTTGGTTTTTGGTACGGCAATATAATCCTTAAAGCGCGTTTCAATTGGTTTATATAGATTATGTGCAACACCTAGCACACGGTAGCAAGTATCAAGGTTATCAACGTTGATCCTAAACGCATAAATGTCCATCACCTCGTTAAACATCAGCTCTTTATTCAGCATTTTGCGGTAAATACTATATAAGTGCTTTTCACGACCTTTAACTGAGCCTTGGATCCCAGCTTCTTCTAACCTAGATTCGATTTCAGTTTGAATATTACTGATCACTTCTTTACGATTGCCACGTGCTTTTGCGACCTCTGATCGTAGCGCACGATAACGCATTGGATATAACGCCTGAAACCCTAAGTCTTCTAACTCGTTTTTAATATCATGAATACCTAGGCGGTTTGCAATTGGGGCGTAAATCTCCAACGTTTCACGAGCAATTCGACGGCGCTTATCAGGACGCAGTGCCCCAAGCGTTCGCATATTGTGTGTTCTATCGGCAAGCTTAATCAAGATGACTCGAATATCTTGGGTCATCGCCATGATCATTTTGCGGTAGTTTTCGGCTTGGAACTCTTTTTTATCTTTGAAACTCAGTTTGTCGAGCTTTGACACCCCTTCCACCAGCTCAGCGACAGTATCACCAAATATTTCGGCTAAGTCGTCTTGGCTAAAGTCTGTATCTTCAATAACATCGTGCATCAGCGCAGCCATGAGTGTTTCATGGTCAAGCTTCATACTCGCTAAGATCTGGGTGACTTCCACTGGGTGGGTAATATAAGGCTCACCACTGGAGCGCGTCTGTCCCTCGTGTGCCTCACGAGCCACAACATAGGCTTTTTGCACCAACTCAACGTCTTCTGGTGACAAATATTCTGAAATTTTCTTTTTGAGGCCTTCAAACAGATACATTCACACTCCAATGTTTCAGAGAATATACTCGGCGAGTATAAAGCGGGTTACAAGCTAATTACTTAAGAATATACGATGAAAAACCAGCAATGCCAATGAACAATTTATGCGACTTGTTAGGAAGTTAAGGACATGACACGGATGTATTTTGCTGGTTCTCAAAACAATAATGCCAGCAAAAGCTGGCATTATTGAAATTTAGACAGTGGTTGGATTAGCGGTTGCCACCAACGATTGCAGCAACAGCTGCAAGCTCTGCAGCTTCTTGGCTCTGCTGCTCTTCACGGTCAATAATATCTAGTGAGTCTGTGGTTACAAAACCTTGCTCAATTTCACGTAGCGCGATTACGGTTGGCTTGTCGTTTTCAGCATCAACCATAGGATCTTTACCGCCTACAGAAATTTGGCGAGCGCGACGCGCTGCTACTAAAATCAAGTCAAAGCGGTTACCAATTTTATCTACTGCATCTTCTACAGTTACGCGAGCCATCGAAGCACTCCAAATTCAGTTCATTATGCAAAAGGCTAGTTTACTGTATGTCTAGCCTTTCGCCAAGTATTGATGGTTAAAAAACCTGAGCTGTGGATAATTAATGTCTTGCTAGCAGCCAGTTTTAGCGCTAACTGCGTTGAATTCACTTCCAATAGCCCGCTATTGGTACGTAAATTCGCCTCGCTCCCCCTAAAACTCTCTGGCTAAACAAGGATATAAATTAGGCCGATTTTAAATACAATAAGTTAGCCATTCCTTATCCAAACCTCAGGTTAAAAAGTAATTATTTTAGCAAGTCAGCGATCAGCGCTTGATGACGTACAGCTTGTGCTTTTTGTTCTAACCGTGCTGAAATCACTATACTTTCAAGTTCACTGCGTGTTTGCTCAAAGTCATCATTGACCAAAATATAGTCAAACTCATTGTAATGTGAACTTTCTGATTTCGCTTCTGCCATACGACCTGCAATGACTTCTTGCGAGTCTTGGCCTCGGCTATTTAAACGACTCTCTAATTCAGCGGTTGACGGAGGGAGAATAAAAATTGTTTTTACTTCCGGCATTAATTCACGCACTTGGCGCGCACCTTGCCAATCGATATCCAAAAATACATCGACACCCGCAGCAAGTTGCTCTTCGATCGCTTGCTTCGAAGTACCATAGTAGTTTTCAAATACTTGTGCCCACTCGAAAAAGTCGCCTTTGTCGATCAACTGCTTAAACTCATCTACAGAAACAAAGTGATAATGAACACCATTTTCTTCGCCTGGACGAGGCGCGCGCGTGGTATGAGACACCGAGACTTTAATGTCGTTGTGCTTTTCCAATAGCGCTTTAATTAAACTTGATTTACCCGCACCAGAAGGTGCAGAAAGGATAAACAGATTACCGCGTGTAGGTGATGTCATAGTCGTTCTCAACAATAAATACCGGCCGAGTAATGTTGCTTTACTCAAGTCTGCCGCAGTGCTAAAAGCGGACATTATACCGAGTAACGTATAAGAATACACTAACGAAAAATCACCTTAATTGACTCCAACCAAGGTGTGCATCAACAGAAATAAAGCTCTCGTATAGAAGCGAGTTTACCCCACGTTCTCTTAACTGCTCGCCACGTGAAGCAGCTCCTACTAAGGCTTGTATCCACAGAAGTAAAACCCTCGTTTAGGAGCGAGTTTACCGCGCGATCTCTTAACTGCTCGCCGCGTAAAGCGGCTCCTACCAAGGTGCTTACCTACAGGAGAAAAACCCTCATGTGGGAGCGAGTTTACCTCGCGATCTGTTAACTGCTCGCCGCGTAAAGCAGCTCCTACTAAAGCGTGCATCCACAGAAATAAAACTCTCATGTAGAAGCGAGTTTACCTCGCGTTCTGTTAACTGCTCGCCGCGTAAAGCAGCTCCTACCAAGGTGCTTACCTACAGGAGCAAAACTCTCGTGTAGGAGCGAGTTTACCTCGCGATTTTTTTACAACAAATCAGCCACGCTGCTGCGCACTTCTTCAGGCCATACCCCTACTTGTACCTGACCAATGTGCTGCTTTTGTAACAGCAACATCACTAAACGCGACTGGCCAATCCCACCGCCTATAGTTTGTGGTAATTCCCCTGCAACCAGCTGTTGGTGCCAATCTAAACTCAAGCGCGCTTCGTCATCGGTTAATTTCAGCTGTCTTGCAAGCGAATCAGGACAAACACGAATACCCATTGATGAGATTTCAAAAGCGTCTTCTAATACTGGGTTCCACACCAAGATATCGCCATTCAGCCCTTGGTATTTGTCGCATGTTGGCGTTGACCAATCGTCATAATCCGGCGCACGAACATCGTGAATTTTACCATCACCAAGCTCGCCACCAATACCAATTAGGAATACCGCGCCATATTCTTGAGCAATCGCTTTTTCACGTTGCTTGGCTGTGAAATCTGGGTACATAGTACGTAATGCTTCACTCTGTACAAACGTAATTTTCTCAGGGAGGAATGCGGTAATGCCAAACTCATCCTCGACCACTTTTTCCGTCGCTTTAATTGAGCGATAAAGGGTTTCAACTGTTTCTTTTAGTTTTGCCAGCGAACGCTCACTGTTTTCGCAAATCACTTTTTCCCAATCCCATTGGTCAACATAAACAGAATGGATTGGCGATAGCTTGTCTTCGTCTGGGCGTAGCGCTTTCATGTGCGTATAGAGGCCTTCGCCTTTAGCAAAACCATAATCGCCTAGTGTTTTACGTTTCCACTTAGCAAGTGAATGTACTACCTCAAACTGCGCGTCCGGTAGCGTTTTCACTTTAACCTGTACCGCCTGCTCATGGCCACTTAGGTTGTCTTGAATACCATCGCCTAAGCGCGCCAAAATTGGGGCTTGTACTTCAACTAGGCCCAATTGCTCTGTTAGCTGTGCTGAAAATACTTGCTTTACTCGTGCTATCTGTTTTTGTGTCTCTTGATACTTGCTCAACATGGTTAGGTCCTCATTCCCGAATTTGTCGTTTTGTTAAGTCTATATTTAAAGAAACCAACAAAAACATCAATAACCCATAACAAAAACACCTTTACATAATTATTTTCATCAAAAATATGCTATAAGTTTTAAATAGACGATAATTACCAATGGATATTTACATGGAAAATTATGAGATCGACAATCTAGATAAATCCATCCTTCACGCATTAAAGGAAAATGCGCGGACACCCTACGCGGAATTAGCAAAGAGATTTGCCGTTAGCGCCGGTACCATCCATGTTCGGGTCGAAAAAATGAAGCAAGCGGGGATCATTGAAGGGACTCAAGTTAGCATTAATGCTAAACGGCTTGGTTATGATGTCTGCTGTTTTATCGGAATAAACCTAAAACATGCCGGGGACTATCCGGGGGCCATTGCACGTCTTAAAGAATTCGAAGAGGTTGTTGAAGCCTATTACACCACAGGTAACTACAGTATTTTTATCAAAGTGATGGCGCGCTCCATCGACCACCTACAAGATGTACTTATCAATAAAGTGCAAACTATTGAGTCTATCCAGTCAACCGAAACGCTGATCTCACTGCAAAACCCGATTCAGCGCACCGTTATGCCTTAGCCCCTTTTTTGTTATAATCGCGGGAATTTGTTGATTTAGAGTAGTAAGTAGATGGCTGAGAATAGATACCATCGTGTAAAAAGCGTATTAGATAGACGCCAAACCGACCTCACAGTGTGTTTAGATGAAGTACATAAGCACCACAACCTGTCAGCGATTGTGCGTACCGCAGATGCGGTTGGTTGTCACCATGTACATGCGGTATGGCCACAAGATCAAAGACGGTTAACTAATAATACCTCTGGTGGCAGCAAAAATTGGGTAGAAACCCATATGCATGAGCATATCGACCAGGCTGTTGCGACAATTCGTGAACAAAACCCGGGTGTACAATTATTAGCAACCAACCTTAGTGATAGCGCCGTTGATTTTCGTGAAATTGATTACACCAAACCCACCGCCATTATTGTCGGTCAAGAGCGTCTTGGGATCTCAGACCGCGCACTTGAGCATGCAGATCAGCATATCGTGATCCCAATGCAAGGTATGGTGCAATCCCTGAATGTATCCGTTGCCGCAGCACTTATTTTATACGAGGCGCAGCGCCAAAGAGATGTAGCTGGACTGTACAAACGTACAGATATGATGGATCCTGTGGTAAAACATAAGTTACTATTTGAAGGATGTCATCCAATTATTGCCACTCGCTGTAGAGAAAAAGGGTTACCTTACCCTGCGCTTGATGAGCACGGTGAAATTGTTGCTGACGACACCTTTTGGGACATTCTTAAGTTTAAGCAGAAAAAATAGATAACGCGGATCGCGCTAGAGGAATAGCATGTCGACACCAAATTTGGCCACTTACCCCGTCACCGAGCTAAAAGGCGTAGGCCCAAAAGCAGCCGAACGCTTGGCCAAACTAGGCATTCAGTCGGTACAAGACATGCTATTTCACCTTCCACTACGCTACGAAGACCGTGCGCGCACCTATCCTATCTGCGAGTTACAAGCGCATAGCCATGTCAGCATTGAAGCCGAGATTGAGCGCAGTGAAATCACACACGGCAAGCGCCGCATGCTGGTATGTTATGTTAATGATGGAACGGGGCGGATCGCGCTGCGTTTTTTCAATTTTAACGCGGCGCAAAAAAACGCCATGCAAGCAGGCAAAATAATCCGCTGTTTTGGTGAGGTTCGCCGTGGCCGCCATGGTTTTGAAATGGCTCACCCAGAATACAGCATCAAAGAAACCCGCTCTGCACCTTGCGACCCAAGCCTTGCGACACTCACACCTGTTTATCCGACAACCGAAGGGCTGAAGCAATTGAGCATTCGGGCGATTGCCGATCAAGCCGTTGAGTTACTGCGCAAATATGATGTACCAGACTATTTACCAGCTCAGTATCGGCCATCGCAGCAAAGCTTAAAAGAGGCGCTGCTATTACTGCACCGCCCGCCACAGGAAGTCGATTTAACCCAATTAGAACTCGGGCAACACCCCGCTCAAGCACGCTTAGCATTTGAAGAGTTATTAGCACAAAACCTCAGTTTGCTTAAGCTTAGGCAAAAAGGTCAAGCGGTGAAAGCAGTTGCACTACCGCCTACCAATCCACTTGAAGCACAGTTTTTATCGGCCTTACCATTTGCCCCCACCAATGCCCAAAGTCGAGTAGTAGCTGAGATCAAAAGCGACTTACAACATCCCTACCCCATGATGCGATTGGTGCAAGGGGATGTTGGCTCAGGAAAAACCCTTGTGGCCGCACTCAGCGCGTTAACAGCCATCGCACGGGGTTACCAAGTAGCACTGATGGCACCCACTGAGATCCTCTCCGAGCAACACGGCATCAACTTCCTTAATTGGTTTGAACCTATGGGTATAGAAACCGTATGGCTGGGTGGTAAAACCAAAGGCAAGGAACGCACTCATGCGCTTGAGCGAATTGCTTCGGGGCAAGCTCAGATGATAGTCGGCACTCATGCACTGTTCCAGGAGCAAGTACAGTTTTCTAACCTTGCGCTTATCATTATCGACGAACAACATCGCTTTGGTGTGCACCAGCGCTTAGCGCTGAGAGAAAAGGGTAAGTTTGGCGATTGTTATCCACATCAGCTGGTGATGACTGCCACCCCTATCCCGAGAACCTTGGCAATGACGGCCTACGCCGACCTTGAAACCTCAATTATCGATGAGTTACCACCGGGCAGAACACCAATCACGACCGTCGCCGTACCCGATACCAGACGCAATGAAGTGATCAAAAAAGTACAAAAAGCCTGCGTTGACGACAAACGTCAAGTGTACTGGGTATGCACCCTGATAGATGAGTCGGAGGCGTTACAATGCCAAGCAGCGGAAGACACCGCCAAAGCACTTGCCGAAGCCTTGCCAGAGCTTAATATCGCGCTGGTGCATGGCCGTATGAAAGCCCAAGAAAAGCAGGCCATTATGGACGAATTTAAACAGGGTCATACTCATGTGCTGGTTGCCACTACCGTAATTGAAGTAGGTGTGGATGTACCCAACGCTAGCCTTATTATCATTGAAAACCCTGAACGCTTGGGTCTGGCACAACTGCATCAGTTGCGCGGCCGTGTTGGTCGCGGACAAATCGCATCACATTGTTTACTGCTTTACCATGCGCCATTGTCGGTCACCGCGCAAAAGCGTTTAGGGGTGCTTAGAGAAAGTAACGACGGTTTTGTCATCGCTGAGCGCGACCTTGAGATCCGCGGCCCGGGTGAAGTGCTAGGCACAAAACAAACTGGATTGGCTGAGCTAAAAATTGCCGACCTTAGTCGTGATAAACATTTATTACCGCAAGTGAGAAGCCTCGCTTTTACCGTGCTTAAAAACCACAGCGATATTGTTGACTCGATTATCTGGCGCTGGATGGGCGATAAGAGTGAACTGGCCATGGCGTAAGCTTTAAGCTTTAGATGGTATAAAGATCGCGAGGTAAACTCGCTCCTACACGGATAATTTGCTCCCATAGGTGAGCACTTTGGTAGGAGCCACTTTACGCGGCGAGCAGTCAAGAAATCGCGAGCTAAACTCGCTCCTACAAATTGGTGAGTTCGTGCTCACAACTCCTTCATGCAAAATAACCCATCGCGCTACGCTTGCTTCTTTTATCAAAGCTTGGTTACCATCTCTCTACATCAACTAAAAAAACTCAAAAATGAATCGTTTACTACGTGCTGCATGCACCTCATTTGCTGCTTGCGCGGCGTCAATCGCCTCGGCAAAAGCAATTTACTCAGATGTACCAGAGCAGATTAATCCATCTGCCAAATACGTTTTTTATTCTCATGGCTACATCGTTGAAGGTGATAATGAAACGCCTATTCATAAGCGCTGGGGTAAATATGACTTTCCAGCCATCAAACAAGCATTAAGTGACGATGCCTATACACTAATTGCTGAGCATCGACCTAAAGGTGTTGCACCAGAAACCTACACAAAGGCCCTAATAAGCAAGGTTCACAAATTACTCGATGCGGGCGTCAGCGCCAGCAACATTACGCTCGTGGGGTTTTCTCGCGGCGGAGCGTTAACAATAATGGCAAGTGATACATTAAAAAATGATGCCATTCACTACGTGGTACTCGCGGGCTGCGCTGGGCTTATCAAAAGTAAAAGCGAGATCCAGCTCTTCGGCAAGGTGTTATCCGTGTACGAAACCTCAGATCAAGTGGGCTCTTGCGACTTTGTGAAAGCACGCTCCGAAAGCCTCAAAAGCTTTACAGAATTTTCTATTTCAACTGGTGAGGAACACGGTGCTTTTTACCTCCCAAGAGACGAGTGGGTAAAGCCCGTTAAAAGCTGGATTTTAAATCACTAAATAATTAGCGTGGCGTTCTCTTAGCAGAGCGCCGTACAAAACCTTCATTCTAACCCATCCTATCTCTTTAAATCTTTTCTGCCAGCAAACAATGCCCTGTTTACTTATTGCACTTTTAAAAACCAACCGTATAATTGAAGCGCATTCGAATACCATTCGAATTAGGTTCAATTATTACAGGAGAAAGCATGGCACCAGCACCAAAGTATGATAACGAAACTCAGCAACGTATGATTTTAAGTGCTGCAGAGCAGTGCATCAATGAGACGTCAGTCACTGATTTTACAATGGCTAAAGTCTCTTTGCATGCAGGGTTATCTATGGGTTCTATTTATAAGTTTGTGCAAACCAAAGAAGACTTAATCATGGCATTGGCTTATGAGTCATTTACCCATGTATCTAGTGTGTTTAAACAAATCTTATCGCTGCCATTAAGCACGCCAGAGCGAATGCTCGCCGTGTGTTTGGTTTCTCCACAAAAAATTAAGCGTTTTTCCTTCGATTTCGAGCTGCAATCTTACTCTACTAACAAAGCCGTAATTAAAAGAGCTTCAGAATATTGGACCAATAAAATTATTGAATCATGTAGCGGCTGTGAAAATGTTTTCAAGCAAACATTGCTTGATGGCATTGAGGCAGGAGAACTACAAAATATACCAAATCTGCATGATGTCATTGAAGAAATCATAATCAGCGGTTGGGCACTAACCGTGGGATATGAACAGGTTTTACGTTTGCAACAAACTAACCAAATTGTCGAAGGTACTGACTCTTTGCTGGCACCTCTTGCGCTCAATGATCCGCTCATTCGAAGCGCAGTGAGGCTGCTAAATAGTTATCCATGGCAAGCACCAATAACCCATGACTCTCTACATCGTATAGAGAAAGAATTGCAAGCGCTCGAGCTTCGTTAACTTAAGGAAAATCACAATGAACATAAAACGCTGGCTTATCGCCTTTGTACTTATTCTCATCGTCATTACCAGTTTAGGATTTGTTAAATTTACGCAAATCCAAGCTGCTATTGCCTTTGGAGAATCCTTCCCTGAACCCTCGGCATCGGTTAAAAGTACCTATGTCTCTACAACTGAACACCTTAAAACGGTAAAAGTAGTTGGCCAACTTCATGCAAAACAGACCGTAACTGTCAGCAATGAATATGCAGGACTTATTACATACGTTGGCTTTCAACCTGGTGACTTAGTAAAAGCCAATCAAGTATTGCTGCGCCTCGACAGCAGCATTGATGAAGCAAATCTACAAGCAGCTAAAGCGCGAGTAAAACTTGCTAAGTCAACCTATCAACGTGTTGCAAAGTTACTTGAACAAAAACGCATTAGTCCCGATGAAGTAGACAAAGCGGAAGCTGAGGTTGCTATCAATGAAGCTGATGTAAAACGACTCACCACCCTTATCGAAAAAAAGACCATCCGAGCACCGTTTACTGGCTATACCGGTATGGAGCAATATCAAGTTGGTCAGTTGCTTGATGCCAACAATGCCGTGACGTTTTTAGTAGGTACTAACGACAAAATTTGGGTTGATTTCAACATGCCGCAAACGTTGCCACAACCAAAGCTGGGTGAAGAGGTAATGGTCGCGGTATCACACTCGCAAGTGCAGCAACCAGCACGAGTGTTAGCGAAAACCCCAAGTGTTGACGTCGCCTCCCGCCAACAACGCTATCGTGCAGAGCTTAATAATTATCACGAAGCACTAAGCCACAACCAAATGGTAATGGTAAACGTGCCAGTAGCAAAAGTAAGCGCAGCGGTAGTACCAACCAATGCTATTACTCGAAACCATTTTGGTGAGTTTGTTTATATCTTAGAAAAAGATGACGCACAAAACTGGCGAGCAAAACCTGTCAAAGTCACACTTGGCGATAAGATCCATGACCAGCAGCTGGTATTAACAGGTTTGAGCGGCGGTGAGTTTATTGCTGCTGAAGGTGCATTTAAACTACAGGAGAACTTACTGGTTTACACCGACCAAGTTGCTGCGATTGATGGCAATAATGGAGAGCAGTAATGAGTGCTTTACATGAAAATAAACCATCCATTATGGATATATTTGTCAATCGCCCCGTGCTTGCGATTGTATTTTCACTCCTTATTGTTCTGGCAGGATTAAACGCTGCTAGAGATATTTCTGTACAGCAGTACCCCAAAATAGAAAGTGCGTCGTTAGTAATAAATACCGTCTACACTGGTGCCTCAGCTGAGGTAGTTAAAGGTTATGTGACAGAACCGATTGAACGCGTTGCTTCAACGGTTCCTGGTGTGGACTATGTTGATTCAGTAACAATGGCAGGTCTCAGTCGAGTTACGGCATGGTTAGAGTTAAACCATAGCACTCCTGACGCCCTTGCTGAACTCACAACACGGTTAAACCAAATAAAGTTTGAATTGCCAAGTGGTGCGGAAGACCCTGCAATTCATACCGTGCGTGCCGATAGTCCCTATGCTGTATTTTATCTAGATGTAGAGTCTCAAGGACTATCGCGTAACAATGTGAGCGATTATTTGATCAGAAATGTTGTGCCTTCAATGTCAGATATTCCTGGTGTGCAAAAAATCACCCTCGAAGGTGGCCGAAATCCAGCGATGCGTATTTGGCTTGATCCTGAAAAGCTAGCCATTTACGGGCTTAGCGCCAGTGATGTATTTGGTGCACTACGCGCCAATAATACCATTGCAACCATTGGATATAGCGAAAACAACAGACAACGTATTGATGTTATGGCGAATACGTCTTTGCGCTCAATCGCGGACTTTAATAACCTCATTGTCAAAGAGGTTGATGGTGCACAATTAAAACTAGGAGATCTGGCCACCGTAGAGCTAGGTGAAGCTGACAGCCTAGTGACTGCACGACTTGATGATCATGATACGGTCTTTTTAGCCTTATGGGCACTACCTGGCGCCAATGAAATTGACATTGGTGATGCACTTTATAAAAAGATTGATGAGATAAACCCTATCTTACCTGACGGCATGAACCTTAGAATTGGTTACGATGGCACCCTGTACATGCGAGATTCTATCAAAGAGATCTTTACCACACTGGCTGAGACGGTGTTACTTGTTGGTATTGTGGTATTGGCGATGATGGGTTCATTCAGAACCGCGATGGTGCCACTCATCACTATCCCTATCTCTATTTTAGGTGCCATAGCGGTGATCTCTGCAATGGGCTTTTCCCTTAACCTACTTACCATTTTGGCCATTGTACTTTCGGTAGGCCTAGTGGTAGATGATGCCATTGTGGTGGTGGAAAATGTTGCCCGTCATATGCGCGAGGGCAAACCTAGATTTCAAGCTGCGCTTATTAGCTCACGTCAATTACTTGTGCCTGTTATTGCGATGACACTGACCTTAGCAGCAGTATACGCACCCATTGGATTTTTAACGGGATTAACTGGCTTTTTATTTAGAGAATTTGCTTTCACGCTGGCAATTGCTGTGATCATCTCAGGTTTAGTTGCCATCACCTTATCTCCAATTATGGCGGCATACGTAAACCCAGAGGGAGGTAAAGAAGGCAAGTTAACACAAAAGGTCAATAGTTACTTCGACAAGCTTCAAAAGTTCTACTTTAATGCGCTAGACACGCTATTTAAATGGCGTCCACAAATCTTCTTCATCGCTATTATATTTTCTTTGTTATCGGTACCATTTTATATGTTATCGCAAAAAGAACTTGCGCCTATCGAAGATCAAAGCAGTATCCAGGTTGTGGTGGAAGCCCCACCTGAGTCCTCTCTTGCTTATACCTCAAATAAAATGAACGATACCGCTGCGGTAATGAATGCAACCGAAGGTGCTGAATTTACTTGGCAGGTTATTACCGCTTCTGCTGGTTTTGGTGGTGTGACATTAGCGCCCTTTAGTGAGCGAGAAAACTCAGTTCACAATATGCTCTTTGACTTGTACGGCCGCTTAAGTAGCGTCACAGGGTTAACCCTGTTCCCTATTTTACCTGCGTCTTTACCAACTGCTGGGCAATTTGATGTTGAAGTGGTTTTCCGTTCTAGTGATGACCCCATCACCATGAAAAAGTATGCGGATGAGATTATTCAACGAGCGACTGCGACAGGCAGTTTTATGTTCATGAATACCGACCTGAAAATCGATTTACCACAGGCAGAACTTGAGATTGATAGGGAGTTAGTCGCAGACCTCGGGCTAAGTTTATCCTCAGTGAATGAGCAACTTAGCGTGTATATGTCTAATAACTTTGCCAACTACTTTAATAAAGATGGTAAAGCTTATCGCGTGATCCCAATTGTGGGTGATAAAGACAGATACAACCCTGAGAATATTTTAAATATGCAAGTAAGCACAGATACAGGCGTTCTAATTCCTGTTTCTGCATTTGCTACATTGCGCACATTTACCAGCCCTCGAGTACTTGGCTCCTTTAACCAACAAGGCGCGTTTAGGATTTTAGCAGGTACCCTACCTCACGTGACTAAAGAGCAAGCGCTAACCCTAGTTGAAGAGATTGCGCAAGAAATACTACCAAGCCACTACTCTATTGATTACGCTGGTGAGTCCAGACAGTTAAGAAAAGAAGGTAACACTATGGTTGGCGTCTTGCTATTTGCGATGGTGATTGTGTTCTTCTTATTAACTATTCAGTTCAATAGCTTTAGAGATCCACTTGTTGTGTTACTAGGGTGTGCACCACTGGCATTGGCAGGCGCCCTTATGCTGCCGTTTTTATCACTGACGACAGTGAATATTTATAGTCAAATTGGGTTGATCACCTTGATTGGTTTAATTGCTAAAAATGGTATCTTAATCGTTGAATTTGCCAACCATTTACAACTTGAAGGTAAGTCTAAGTACGATGCTGTAAAAGGCGCAGCAGCCACAAGACTAAGACCAATCTTAATGACAACGGGCGCGACTGTACTTGGTCACTTCCCTCTTGTATTGGTAACTGGTGCTGGTGCTGAAGCCCGTAACAGTATTGGTATCATTTTGGTTGCAGGCATGCTCATTGGTACTTTCTTTACACTTATCGTACTGCCCTTACTTTATGAGAAACTAGCAAGTGATCATCGTAGTGAGGCACAAGAGACTGAGGCATACCCACAAGAACAAGCGGTAGCTCAAGCTTAGTACAATCAAGAGAGGAACAATAAACGGGCTAATTTAATTTATTGTTCCACTCTGATAAGTCACTATGAGCACATGCTTAGCCTGGCTTTCGGTAAAACACGGTACCTAGTACTTAAATTAAGTTTGCTCGGTGTCGTGTTTTATTTCACCCATAGCATCACGCTCAGTGACAATATATGTTTTCAAGTAACAACTTGTTCTAGAAGGAAAGTAAAGCAAATAGCCCACTGTTACAAAAAAAATTACATAAAGCTAATCTTTAATATTCAATTATTTACACAATCAAAGGATAGGCAGTTAAAATGATTGTAGACAACATAGAAAATGTGGATCTCTGTATTGTAGGCGCAGGGCTTGCAGGATTAAATGCACTGTATGCAGCTAAGCAGTACTTACCAAAAAACGCGACTGTGGCACTCGTAGATAAGCGAGAATCTATTGGCGGTATGTGGAATGACACCTACGATTATGTAAGGTTACATCAGCCCTACAAACAATTTACGATAGGTAATATGAAGTGGGGTTTAGATCGACACGAGTCCTATTTAGCTGACAGACATGAAATCTTAGCCCACTTTAAGCGCTGTGTAAGCGAAGTAGAACAGCATTTGACTGTTATTCCCTTAATGCAACATAGCTACCTTAGTCATGACTCACAAGATGATGGCATCGTACAAGTTCGCTTAGCCTCAAAAGAAACAACACGACAAATCCATACTAAAAAATTAATAAAAAGTGTTGGATTTGGCATTGAGCCAAGCCAAGTATTAGCCTTTTCTAGTGACAAAGTACATTCAATTACGCCTGAACAAATACCACAAAATCAACAGCACATTAAAGATAGTAATAAACCAATCTATATTGTTGGTGGTGGTAAGACGGCAATGGATACCGCCCACTATTTAATACAAGCAAACCCACAGTTAGCCATTCACCTTATTATCGGTAAAGGAACCTACTTCCTAAATAGAGACATCATGTTTCCGCCGGGTTTGGATAAATATTGGAAAGGGACAACTAGCCTAGATATGATGACGCAGTGTGCAACCCTCTTCAACGGCGATAATGAGGCAGAAGTCACCCAATTTGTAAAATCCAAATATGCCCTCTCACCGCACAAAGATGCCCAGCAATTTCTACTTGGTTTATTGTCTCAAAGTGAGCTGGATATTGTTACTCAAGGCTGTAAAACGATAGTAAGAGACTACTTAGATGACATAAAAGACAATGGTGACGAAACGCAATTGTGTTTTAGAAGTGGCGAAACACAGCCTATTGAATCTGGCGCTTGGATCATTAATTGTACTGGGTATCTCCTCAACTCTGACGTGCAGTCGGAGCAATACCACTCTCAATGCGGCAATGTTATCTCAATTAACAACAGTGATAACCCTCTGCTTTTTAGCTCTGGCTACTTTCTTCCACATGTTTTCTTTCAAGACAAGATTAAAGACACGCCACTATTGAGCATAGATCATGTTGCCTTGAAAAAGGCTAACGCAGAAGCCTTCCCATTTGTTGCCATGACTCAATTGCTCTATAACTTTTATACTCTGATGGACAAACTTCCATTAAAAGTCATTGACCAATTCCATGCAAACTTTGATAAGTGGTACCCTCTACACCGTCAACTATTTGGGTTTACAAAGTTTATGATCAATAAAAAGAAAAACAAAAAGCACTTTGAAAGCAGCCTATTGAGGGTCAAAGAAAAGTATAACCTTTAATCAAATACTTACTAGCACAGTAATTTGATTGGTGAGTTAAAAGAAAAGTATTAGCCAATTTGCACAATGACTGGTGCTATTTAAGGCAACAAAACCTTGTCGATAACAACGCGATTAACCTTGCTATCGACAAGGCCGACACCTCACCACTGTAGATTACCTAGCTCAAAACAATTAAACCGCTTGTCCACACGCCCAGCCACAGCTCCACGCATATTGAAAATTGTATCCTCCGAGCCAACCAGTAACATCGGTGACTTCGCCGATAAAGTACAGACCCTTTTGTTTTTTAGCTTCGAAGGTTTTGGAGCTGAGTTCGTCAGTATCGACACCACCAAGTGTGACCTCTGCTGTGCGATAGCCTTCGGTGCCATTTGGTTTGATTTTCCAGCTGGTTAGGATTCTAGTTAAGGTTTCAATTTCTGTATGGCTGAGTTGGTTGGCATTTTTATCCACAATGCTGCCATCGCTGATCAGCGCTTCTATAAAGCGCTTCGGTAAGATGGTCGACAGCAGATTTTTTAAGTGCTTTTGACCTTGTTCACTACGCCACTCATGAAGCAGTGCTTGGACGTCTAAATCAGGAAGTAGGTTAATACTCACAAACTCTCCGGCACGCCAAAATGAGCTGATCTGCAAAATTGCTGGGCCAGATAGTCCTCTGTGAGTAAAGAGAATATTCTCTCTAAACTGAACACCGCTTTCACTGGTCACTACGCTATCAATACTGATCCCAGAGAGACCATCAAAACGTGCTTTATCGTGATCGTGAAGTGTAAAAGGTACGAGAGCAGCCATAGTGGGCAACACAGCTAGACCAAATTGCTGCGCTATTTTATAGCCGATAGGAGTTGCGCCCAGTTTTGGCATTGTTAAGCCACCTGCTGCGACCACCACCGACTCACAATTAAAGGTTTGTGTTGTGGTTTTGACTACATAGCGGCCGTCGGCTTGATGCTCAACCGCAATGACTTCTTGACGTAAATGGAGTGAAACGCCCGCCCAATCACACTCAGTAAGCAGGATATCAACGATGTCTTGTGCACTGTTATCGCAAAACAACTGTCCAAGTGCTTTATGATGATATGCAAGACCATGACGGTCTACCAGCTCAATAAAGTCATGTTGGGTATAGCGACTCAGACATGATTTTACAAAGTGTGGATTTTTACACAGATAATTGGCTGGAGAGGCATTCTCATTAGTAAAATTACACCGGCCACCGCCACTTATCAGAATCTTGCGGCCTGGCTTCTTACCCATATCAACCACAGCAACTTGTCGCCCTCGATACCCAGCCTGCGCAGCGCACATTAACCCCGCAGCACCAGCACCGATCACAACTACATCTGTTTGTTGCATAACTTCACTCAACCCTATTTTTAAAACCTTGTAGCTTATACCAGCTCTCTTAATTAATACCTTTCTAGCAGTCAGTTGTAGCGCCAAAACAACCCCCCTAACTGGAGCAGATATTAAGTCAACATGGTATCACTACTTACTGCTAACACTTAACGCACAAAGTAAACGTTTAACCAAAAACAAATTATACCGAGATCCACACAACAAGCACAGTATGGATGAGCACCACTTGGTTGCAATTTGTTCAATGTTAATAATGTACCTAAAAAAGTCCATATCGCAGTGCTGTGATTACGAATAAGAGACTTAATATTGCCAAAAAAACCATACTTTAAAACTAAAAATAATCAATTTCAGTCCCTTCATAAGGCACATTTAGTTAAAACAACCCTTCCGTTTACACTCATTTACAATGTAACTGAAATTTATTCACACTCACATAAAAATGAAAAATAAGCACTAAAAACAACACGCTAAGAATTTTTTATAGCCATTTATCCATCTATATATAACTAAATAATTAGTGCAAATAACAAAACAGCGCTTTCTTTTTTTTAGATAGGCGTTTAATTTCACTAACCACCAGCTTTTTGTTAACAGTTGAACAACAAGTTAGAAACTAGGGAAACATTATGACAATCAATAAAAACTTTAAGCGCGCAACACTTAGCGTTGCTGTCGCTGCGCTATTTAGCGCATCAGCAGCTACCGCAGCACCAGCTATTCAAAACGATACAGCACTTGCAGCTACCGCACAGAAGCTCTCATCTCAGAACACACTTGGCACTCAATTTATTATTAAATATAAAGATGCTAGTTCACAAATGATGGGACTTGCAGCGGAGGATCTGCAACCAACAAAAATGCAACAACGTGCAGAAAGCTTTGTAAAAGGTTTTAAAAGTAACAAAGCGAGTGCCAAAGCTCACTATGTCCGTCCTATGGCATTGAGTAACCACCATGTAATGCGTGCAGACAAAAAGCTATCAGCTAAAGAAGCACAGGTATTTATGAGTGAAGTTATGGCGTCTGGCAACGTTGAATATATTGAAATCGATCAGATGTTGAAACCATTCGCAACACCTAACGACCCTCGTTATAGCGACCAATGGCATTATTTTGAAGCTGCTGCGGGGATCAATGCTCCAGCGGCTTGGGATAAAGCGACAGGACAAGGGGTTGTAGTCGCGGTGCTTGATACAGGTTACCGACCGCACCTTGACTTAGACGCAAATATTTTGCCGGGCTATGACATGATCTCAGACACGTTTGTTGCGAATGATGGCGGTGCTCGTGACAACGATGCTCGCGATCCAGGTGATGCCGTAACACGTGGTGAATGTGGTACCGATTCTACAGGTCAGCCAGTTCCTCGTGCCGATCAAGACTCAAGCTGGCACGGCACGCACGTAGCGGGGACTGTTGCTGCAGTATCAAATAATGGCGAAGGTGTTGCCGGTGTTGCTTACGACGCAAAAGTAGTACCTGTTCGTGTGCTTGGTAAATGTGGTGGTTTAACCTCAGACATCGCTGACGGTATTATTTGGGCTTCTGGCGGTTCAGTGTCTGGAATTCCAGCAAATGCAAACCCAGCTGACGTGATTAACATGAGTCTAGGTGGTGGTGGCGCTTGTAGTGCAACAACACAAAACGCAATCAACCAAGCCCGTAATAATGGTACTGTGATTGTCATTGCAGCAGGTAACGACAACGATAATTCAGCTAACTATAACCCTGGTAACTGTAACGGCGTGGTAAACGTAGCGTCAGTCGGCCGAGATGGTGGTCGTGCTTACTACTCTAACTATGGTACAAACATTGATGTCGCAGCACCTGGTGGTGCGCAAAGTTTTGCCAACGACCCTGAAGGTATCTTATCTACGCATAACTCAGGCTCTGGTGCACCTTCTGCAGACAGCTATCATTACTCACAAGGTACCTCAATGGCTGCGCCGCACGTTGCAGGTGTTGCCGCACTGATCAAACAAGCAAAGCCTTCTGCGACTCCAGATGAAGTAGAAGCAATCTTGAAAAATACCACGCGCAACTTTGCTGGTAGCTGCTCAAACTGTGGAACCGGTGTTGTGGATGCAGCAGCAGCAGTTAACGAAGCACTAGGTGGCGATGTAACACCACCAACAAGCAATGTGCTTGAAGATGGTGTAGCAAAAACAGGATTGAGCGGAAGCGCAAGCAGTAGCCAATACTTCACTTTCGAGGTACCAGCAGACAAAACTAATGTGACTTTCACAATGAGCGGTGGCACAGGTGATGCAGATCTCTATGTGAAATTAGGAAGTCAGCCAACTACAGCAAGTTATGATTGTCGCCCTTATGAAAGTGGCAATGCAGAAACCTGTAGTTTTGATGCCCCACAAGCTGGAACTTATCATGTAATGATCAACGGCTATCAAGCCTATTCAGGTGTTAGCTTAGTCGCGACTACCTCAGGTTCAAGCACAGGCACTCCGCAAGCCGGTGGTGGTACTATCGAAGATGTATCAGCATCAAGCGGCCAATGGGTACACTACACAATTGAAGTACCAGAAGGCATGAGCGATTTTACTGTAAAAACGTTTGGCGGTTCAGGCGATGCTGACTTGTTTGTTAAGTTTGGCGCTCGCCCAACCACGACAAGCTATGACTGCCGTCCATATGAAAGTGGAAATACTGAAACGTGTGTTATCACCAACCCACAAGCTGGTACGTGGCACTTAAGCATTAATGCTTATCGTACCTTCTCAGGTTTAACACTAGACGCACAGTACAAACCATAAAGAAACATGCAGTAGGCTCAAGATGAGCCTTCTTCCCCCATGCAAAGGCCGTACTCGGCCTTTTTTAATGAGTAACCCGGACTGCGGATAATTAATACCAATTTGCTTA
>NZ_RCSQ01000046.1:0-45247 GCF_004103255.1 Pseudoalteromonas sp. PS5 | reverse complement strand
TTTAGTTGTTCTAAATAAGAAGTTTTTAATGCTGTTAGCGTCAGATCTACTCCTTCAAATTGAGCAAATATTAAGTCAAATTGGTATTAGTACTGATATGAGGCAGCCGCTACGCACCATAGTTACTCAATGTGAGTCAGGCGATAAAGGCCCTGTGCACCTGCAAAGCCACCCTAGCCTGTATTCTTGTATGGCAACATAGTAGTAATGTGGATCAAGCGCTGCTCTTTGAGTCCACCTAAGTGATTTTGTACATTGTTGCTCAACTTCTGCTTAGATTACTGGCGGCAAGTAGAGTGTTGCGACCAAAATACACTAAGGAGAATAAAAACCAAACGGCGAAGGACAAGCACCTCCTGTTATTTCGGTGGAAGGTAATGAAAATATTGATAGTTAAATATCTGTTTTGCCTTGTCGGGTTCTTCTTATTGGTATTAGTTTTATGTCAAGAGTATGAACATTGGAAAACCATGCAGCTATGCAGTAATAAGTGTGCCCATCTCACAGCGACGAAAAATATTCGCGTGCACGCCAAGATCAGTGGTGCTGTTTGTTATTGCGGAAAAGCACCAACGCACATCTTGATTGTTGAATCGTAATATTCTTTCCAATCAACAATGCCCACATTATTTGCGGGCATTATAAGTAAGCTAGCTACCAAACGTACATTCAATGCTGTTAGGACAAAAGTCCACGACTAGAACAGCATTGATTATCCGAAATTCAAGCTACTTAGTTAAGTCGTCAAAGAACTTTTTAACGCCGTCAAAAAAGCCTTGCGCTTTAGGGCGGTTTTTACCATTATTTTCGCCCATAGAGTCTTCAAATTCTTGAAGAAGCGCTTTTTGACGCTCGTTTAAGTTTACTGGCGTCTCCAGTACGACTTTACAAATTAAGTCACCTACCGCACCACTGCGCACAGACTTCACACCTTTACCGCGCATACGGAACATTTTACCAGTTTGGCTTTCTGATGGAATTTTCAGTTTTGCACGACCATCTAGCGTCGGGACTTCAATTTCGCCACCAAGCGCTGCTGTTGTAAAGCTAATTGGCACTTCACAGTATAAATTATTGCCATCGCGTACAAAGATAGGGTGTTCTTTTACACTCACCTGTACATATAAATCACCGGCTGGAGCACCATGTGCACCGGCTTCCCCTTCACCAGATAAACGTACTCTGTCACCGGTATCAACCCCAGCTGGGATCTTAACATTCAGTGTCTTCGTTTTTTCTACACGCCCTTGTCCATGACAGCTGTTACATGGGTCTGAAATTATCTGACCTGTGCCCTGACAAGTTGGGCAAGTTTGCTGTACAGCAAAAAAGCCTTGGCGCATTTGAACTTGACCTGCACCATGACAAGTTGTACAAGTCTTGGGCTTCGAGCCAGCTTTTGCACCACTGCCATCGCATGGTTTACAGCTCACCCAAGTTGGAACTTGAATATCAACCTGCTTACCACGTACCGCTTCTTCAAGACTTAACTCAAGGTTATATCTTAAATCAGCACCACGCTGTTGTCTTGATTGACGACGGCCACCGCCACCACCAAAGATATCACCGAATACGTCCCCGAAAATATCGCCGAAGTCGCCAGCACCGCCAAATCCACCATGACCAGCACCACCGCCTTGTTCGAAAGCTGCATGGCCGTATTGATCATACATCTGGCGTTTTTGACTATCAGTCAATATCTCGTAAGCTTCTTTTACTTCTTTAAATTTCGCTTCGAGTTCAGCGTTACCAGCAGTACGGTCAGGGTGATACTTCATTGCAAGACGTTTATACGCCTTTTTAATGTCACGTTCACTGGCGTCTCTTGCAACACCTAATACTTCATAATAGTCAGGTTTAGACATTTTTATCACACTACTCTTTCTTGGCAACTTATGTCGTTGCAGACTCTGTTGAGCCCTGTCGCTTGCAAATACTTGCGAGACAACAGTCTAATTTATAAACACGTAGGGCGCGACAAGCCATACAGCCAGCGCGCCCTCCTTCAAGACCTACAATTACTTGTCGTCTTTAACTTCTTCAAATTCAGCGTCAACTACGTCATCGTCTTTTTTCGCTGAATCTTGTTGGGCACCTGCATCACCGCCAGCTTGTTGAGCTTGCGCTTTTGCTTGAGCGATTTCCATTAGCTTTTGAGATTTCTCTGCTAGCGCTTGTGTCTTAGCATCGATTTCTTCTTTGCTGTCGCCCTTAATTGCTGCTTCTAGCTCGCCAAGTGCAGCTTCAATTGCTGTCTTGTCATCAGCAGGAAGGTCGTCACCCGCTTCTTCCACTTGCTTACGTGTCGCGTGAACAAGTGCATCAGCTTGGTTACGAGCACCAACTAGCTCTTCAAATTTCTTATCTTCTTCAGCATTTGCTTCTGCATCACGTACCATTTTTTCTACTTCATCATCGCTTAGACCTGAAGAAGCTTGGATAGTGATTTTCTGCTCTTTACCTGTATCTTTGTCTTTCGCAGATACGTGTAAGATACCATCTGCATCCACATCAAAAGTAACTTCGATTTGTGGTACACCACGCTGAGCTGGACGAATACCTTCTAGGTTGAATTGACCTAAAGACTTGTTATCGCTTGAGCGCTTACGCTCACCTTGTAGTACGTGAATTGTTACTGCAGACTGGTTGTCTTCTGCTGTTGAGAAAGTTTGCGACTTTTTAGTAGGGATAGTCGTATTTTTCTCGATTAACGCAGTCATTACTTGACCCATAGTCTCAATACCTAGAGACAGAGGACAAACGTCAAGTAGTAGTACGTCTTTCACGTCACCCGCAAGTACACCACCTTGAACCGCAGCACCGACTGCTACCGCTTCATCAGGGTTTACGTCTTTACGTGGCTCTTTACCAAAGAACTCTGCAACTTTCTTCTGTACCAGTGGCATACGTGTTTGACCACCAACTAGGATGATGTCGTTCACGTCGTTTACAGACAGATCTGCATCAGCTAATGCACGCTTTAGTGGCTCGATTGATTGCGCAACTAAGTCCTCAACTAATGACTCAAGTTTTGCACGAGTAAGCTTCACGTTCATGTGCTTAGGACCGGTCGCGTCAGCAGTTACATAAGGTAGGTTAACCTCTGTTTGCTGCGCAGATGAAAGCTCAATTTTTGCTTTTTCTGCAGCTTCTTTAACACGCTGCA
This sequence comes from Pseudoalteromonas sp. PS5, assembly GCF_004103255.1. Classification (NCBI taxonomy): domain Bacteria; kingdom Pseudomonadati; phylum Pseudomonadota; class Gammaproteobacteria; order Alteromonadales; family Pseudoalteromonadaceae; genus Pseudoalteromonas; species Pseudoalteromonas sp. PS5. The sequence goes on along the minus strand of NZ_RCSQ01000046.1, from coordinate 42,081 downwards.
TCGCCAGTGGATCAGTCTTCAGATCAATGCCTTGATCTTTTTTGAACTCTTCAACAAGGTAGTTGATAACGCGGTTATCGAAGTCTTCACCACCTAGGTGTGTATCACCATTGGTTGCCAATACTTCAAAGGTATGTTCGCCTTCAACTTCATCAATCTCGATGATTGAGATATCGAATGTACCGCCACCTAAGTCGTACACAGCAACAACATTGTCGCCTTGTTTTTTGTCCATGCCGTAAGCAAGTGCTGCTGCTGTTGGCTCATTGATAATACGCTTAACTTCAAGACCTGCGATACGACCTGCGTCTTTAGTTGCTTGACGCTGTGAATCGTTAAAGTATGCAGGAACTGTGATAACTGCTTCTGTTACAGACTCACCAAGGAAATCTTCAGCTGTCTTCTTCATTTTCTTAAGCACTTCAGCTGAGATCTGAGGTGCAGCTCTTTTTTCATCACGTACTTCAACCCAAGCGTCACCGTTGTCCGCTTTTACGATGTTGAAAGGCATGATGCTAAGGTCACGCTGTACTTCTTCATCTTCAAAACGACGACCAATTAGACGCTTGATCGCGTATAGTGTGTTTTTAGGGTTAGTCACCGCCTGGCGTTTTGCCGGCTGACCTACTAGTGTTTCACCGTCATCTGTAAATGCAATAACAGAAGGAGTTGTGCGGTCGCCCTCAGCATTTTCAATAACGCGCGGCTTGTCACCATCAAGTACCGCTACACAAGAGTTAGTAGTACCTAAATCGATTCCAATAATTTTACCCATGAATCATCTCCGACTTCAAAATTCGTTGTTCAGTTAGTTGCTTTGATAAATAGGGCCGCCAATTTGTAATTCAAGCGTCACAACTAAAAAAAATTAAAAAAAATCGAATTTTTTTCCTGTTTCATGTATTTCGCTCAAAAAATCAACTTTTATTGCCTATTTCCTAATAGCCTTGTTTAAATCGACAACTGATAAACCATTACTCAAGCATCGACCTAAAGCGACCAATAAATACGTCGATTTAGTGTTACCAGATAATAATGGTTCTAACATTTCTCTCTTGATTACCTGGTTAGACCAGTTATGCTAATTGCAAACATAGCAAATAATGAGAAATGACAACATGACATTTGATGAACTTATTCACTCTCCGTGCTTAAAAAAGAAAGAAGCACAAATGACCTTCCCAGCAAACTGGTGTCAAGGTCGCACTGCATTCGGCGGATTGTCAGCAGCTATTGCGGTACAAAACATGAAGCACCAACTTGATGAGCCTCGTCGGTTACTCTCCGTGAGTGTAAACTTTGTAGGCCCATTGCTTGAAGGTACTCCATTTACAGTATCTACAACTATTCTACGTAGCGGCAAAAATGCAACTCAAATGCAAACACAATTAGTTCAATCAGGCCAGGTATGTTTAATTGCTATCGGTTGTTTTGGCAAAGATAGAGAGTCAGCCATTGCTGTCTCTAATAATGAACGCCCTTCTCTACAGGAAGTCAATACAGCAGCAGTTTTACCGTATCAAGAAGGTGTTATGCCAGCGTTTTTCCAACATGTTGCCTTAGATGCCCAGCAAGGAGCATTGCCTTTTTCAGGCGCTGCATCTTCTAATTTAGGTGGCTGGATGAGGTTCAAGCAGCAAAATGCCAACATGAATGAGCTGCACGTGCTAGCACTAGCGGATGCGTGGCCACCGACTCTACTGCAAATGTGTAAAGCACCAAGCCCTGCTAGTAGTATGTCATGGTATATTGAGTTTCTGAGTGATATTGACCTATCGTCTCAATCTTGGCTGGGTTTTGAAGCTATTACACACCACAGCAACAACGGCTATGGGATAGAAGATGCAAAAATTTGGACACAAGATGGTAAATTGGCCGCACTGAGCCGTCAAACAGTTGCGGTATTTGATTAAGCTAAACTCAGGATAAGGAGTTGGCGCATTCCTTATCCAAATCGCAGCTTGATTAGAATGTAGAAATTCAAAATATCATATAACCATCGCTTGCGCTTATTCTAAAAAAGTCTATGCCCACCAATCGAGCTGCCTCACGACCTCAACGACCTTAAATATTTGAATTATTTAAGTGCATCAAGCAAACTAGATAAAAATAAAATCAACGGATTTTTGTGTGTTAACAGCTTGCCCAGAATGCGACACGCTCGTTCAAATTGATCAGATCGACTCGCAAAAACGTGCGGTATGCCCAAATTGTCGGTGCGTACTTTGCCACGTGCAAGGCCATCATAATCAACTGATACAGGCTTTTAGCTTTTCCGCCCTGTTATTTTTATGTGCAAGTTTGTTCCCCAACTTCATTACCTACACTCAACACGGTATCACTCAGGTGGTGAGCCTTTGGCAAGCGTTGATGTTACTTGCAGATCATTACAGCTACTTCTTAGCTGGGTTATTTGCGTTTACTATTTTGATCATGCCGATTGCAGTTAGCCTGTTACTACTTCTTGCACACACTAATTATTGGCAAGTGATTAACGCACACAATGCTAGACATTTAGCAAAACTACTATCAGCACTTAAGCCACTTAACCTGACCGATATATTCCTGGTCGCGGTGCTTGTCAGTGCATTTAAACTGATGTCTTTTGCTGAACTTGAAATGGGATTAGGTTTTTGGGCTTACATACTATTTGTACTGTGTTTTATCGAAGCTCTATCTCTATTTGATCATGAATTTATGTGGCGCAATCAAACTCAGTGCAATCTACACCTAATTGAGCCTAAAGAGAATGCTACCACTCTACCCGCAGTATTAAAGCGCTGTAAGGTCTGTGGTTTTTTAGGAGAAGGTGATAAGTGCAAACGTTGTTATGCAAAATTAAAATATCGAAAAGCTCAATCTATTCAAAAAAGTTTAGCTTGGATGCTTACCAGCGTGGTGCTACTTATTCCAGCTAACTTTCTTCCGATTATGGATACTATAAGCCTTGGCTTGCATACACCGGCGACTATCTTTTCCGGCGTCCAAGTTTTATGGGAAGATGGCTCCTACCCTGTCGCTACGCTTATTTTTCTCGCAAGTATATGTATTCCCGTGCTAAAAGCGTTATTATTGAGTTACTTGCTGATCCGAGTGAAAATACCAAAGGATCCGCTAAAAGCGACAAAAGTGTATCGACTACTCGAATTTATTGGTCGCTGGTCGATGATTGATGTCTTCGTTGTCATTATTTTGGTCTCTTTGGTTCAACTTGGTACAGTGTTGAATGTGGAACCGGAAATTGGCATTGTATTCTTTACTCTAATGGTGCTTTGCCAAATAGCTGCCGTTAATAGTTTTGATCCAAGATTATTGTGGGATAAAAATAATCAATGACTACTCAAGCCGATATCGAAGACAAACCAAAATTTTCCGTAATATGGATAATTCCTATTATCGCGTTGCTGATTACAGGCTGGATGCTATATCAACACCAAATAAATAAAGGCCATACCATTTTCATCAAGATGAATGATGCCGATGGCATTATTGCAGGTAAAACTGAGGTACGGGTTAAAAGTGTGAAAGTTGGCTTGGTTGAATCATTAAAGTTAGAGCTTAATCAAAATGCTGTTGTCGCCAAAGTCAGAGTATTGCAACCTTACAGCGACTTGCTCGCGGAAGACTCATCCTTTTGGGTCGTTAAACCACGGATAGATGAGTCTGGAATTTCAGGTATGAACACCCTTCTGTCTGGGGTTTACATCGAGTTATCACCTGGCGAAGCGAAAGTTCGTTCTAGCATTTTTACCTTAATGGATGAGCCAGCCCTCATTAGTGCAGAGGTTGAAGGGAAACGTTATAAACTGGTAGCATCAGATGCCGAGGTTTTGGATGTTGGTTCTAGTATATTTTTCCGAAACTTTAAAATTGGTCAGGTGGAATCTGCACATTTCAGTGTTGAAAGCCTAAAAATGGAATATGGTATTTTTATCTACTCTCCCTACAATAAACTCATTACAGACAATGCTATTTTTTGGATTAGCTCTGGGATTGACTTTAAGCTGTCAACCGAAGGCGTAGAAGTCTCAACTGGGTCATTAGCCAAGATGATCAAAGGAGGGATCTCCGTTGACTACCCACCTTCAATGCCTAGTGGTAAGGTTTCTACCGAAAATAAAAGCTATGCCCTACATAAAAACTTTTCTATGGCGCTCGAGCGACGCTTCGATCACTTTGATTACTATCTTGTTGAGTTTGAACAATCTATTCGAGGCTTAAAAGCAGGTGCTCCCGTAGAATACAGAGGAATGAGAATAGGTACAATTGAGCAAGTTCCCGCAACGGGTGTCAGTGACGACAGGCCACTTTATTTTCAAAGAGACAATACATCTGTTCCTGTTTTAGTTAAAATTGAATACGGTCGCATTTATGAAGATGCGAAGCTGGCACAAGAGTATTGGTCAACCAATATAGAAAAATGGATTAGAAATGGATTAAGAGCGTCACTAAAAAGTGGCAATTTGTTAACGGGTGCGGTATATATAGAGCTAGATTTCTACCCAAGTGCTGAAATCGTAAGTACCGATAAAGCGACTGTTTACCCAGTGTTGCCGAGCGTTTCAAGCGGGATCACTGCACTTTCGGAACAAGTCACCAGCTTATTAAACAAACTAAATGGGTTACCTCTTGAAACAACTGTTAAGGAATTAGAAGGCGCCCTTCAGCAACACAGGTTACTAGCAATGGAAATGAATCAACTCGTAAAATCTGTTAACGAGAATGACATTACAGAAAAGGTTGGTGGCAACTTAACCAGTCTTAAAGACACATTAAATCAGCTTACTTCCAGCTTAAAACAATTTGAACAAACAATGACTCAGTATCAAAAAGGCTCTGGCGTGATGGAACAGTTGAGCAGCACACTAGAAGAAATTGAGAGTCTTTCAAATCGCTTAAAGCCCATTTCAAAAGGACTGAACGAACAACCTAATATGCTGATTTTTAACAAAGAGGCTGAGGCAGATCCACAGCCAAGGAAAACTAAATGAAAACACGATTCACTGTATCTATGTTGTGTGTTTTGCTCGCTGGGTGTATGACAAATAAATCGTTACCAGTAAGCTATTACCAGTTGAGCACAACGCAGACTCTCAGTGAAGCCTCTGCATTATCACAATCGAGCAATATTATTATCGTTGACAAGGTGCAGTTAATTGAGTTGTTTAATCAACAAGCCCTCGTGCAGCTTCAGCCCAATAATAAAGTGAATATTGCAAACTTCCATTTTTGGGCACAACCCCCCTCTGATATGCTGACTTGGCATTTAATCAACGGACTAAATACCGCTTCGGATAGCACCGCAATAAAGAGCGATAAATTTTATCGTCATGATGAAAAACATCGGCGTCTCGTTGTTGAAGTGGATGAGTTCGCTGGTCATTTTGAAAAAGGTGCCGTAATGAGTGGCACATGGTACTTGTATACCTACAAAGACAAAAGCTACCAACTTAGCCAAGTGCACCCATTTCACTTTGAAACTGAATTAGCACAAGATGGTTTTAACGCGTTAGTGGCCGCGCACCAGAAAAATGTTAAACAATTGAGTTTACATATAAATCAATCATTATAAATTGCGTTCAAACACAACCACAGGCTTGTGGTCTTGATCAATAATAATTGCGCCACAACTTGTAAAACCCGTCCTCTTCAGTACATTTATACTCGCTGTATTTGATTCTAGCGTTATTGCACTAAGGCATTGATAGCTTTCGTGCAATTTAACATATTCTATGAGTGCCATTACTGCTTCTGCTGCATATCCCTTGCCGGTGAAGTGATCTAAAAACGCGTAGCCAACATCAGGATAGCGGAGAAAATTACGCTGATATAAACCGCATACACCAACACTCTCACCGCTACTCGCTTGTGCAACAATGTAAGGTGCAGGTAAGCCAATTTGATACGGAATGAGATACGCATGCTCAATGTGTTCTTGCGCCTCACGATGGGTTTTAATATTTTTATCTCTAATATTATCTATAAAGCTTTTTTGGTTAAGTAACTGGAGCATAAAACCAGTATCATTTAAGTTGGCCTTTCTCAAATAAACACGCTTTCCTTTTGCTATGACCATAATGCTTCCTGTACAGGCTGTTCGTGATGTTATTGATATTATACCAATTAGACTCAATACTTGCTCAATTTGAAGGAGTAAACCTGACGCTAACAGCGTTAAAAATTTCTTATTTAGAACAACTAAATAGCAAAATTATTGCCTTGCCTACATTTTATAGGCCAGCCGAGTTTACGCCGTTAACGCTAACACTCGGCTGATAGAAAGGTATTAATTATCCGTAGCTTAGGTTATTTATAAATAAAAAAGCAGGCAGGACTACCCTAACCAGCTTTTACGAAATTGCCTACTTTTATTTTACGGCTGAAACTTAACTTGCTTTTTAGCCTGCTCTAATGAGTCTAGTTTAATTTGCATGGGCAGATCAGCAAACGGTTCAGATTTGAATTTGCTGCCACGAAGTTGAATATTCAGTCGAGCAGCATCTGGATTCATTACCGTCTTTTGGTAGTAATCTTTTACATCCGCCAGTGTTACCGCTTCAACAGCCGCTATCAATTTAGCTTTAGAGTCAAACTCCATATTTTCTTTAAACCAATCACCTAACAATGGCTGCAACTCTTCAGACAAGTTTTTAGGCGCTTCGGTCAACGACACCAACACCGCATTTTTAAGCTGCGCAAATGTCTCAGACGTTAACTTGTTCAGTTCCTCAGCATATTCTAGCTTATATTCATCAAAGCGAGCTTGCATACTTTTTGCATCTTTCACTGGAGTCTGAATGTAAAACCCAAGCGCAGAGTACTCATCAATAGCAACACCTGTCGCGCCTACGGCATAAGCCAACTGCTCTTGTGTCCTCAGGCGCTCAAATGCAGCAGTTCTGAGGTGCCCCTGCAGTATCATCGCCGCCGCTTTTTGCGCGTAGCCTGGCACGGGGTGTACTGCAAAATCAATCACAGCCACATCTGCGACATCTATATCTTGCTGCCACACTAAGGTTTGTTTTTTCTCAGGTTTCCAGTAACCAGCTCGGGCATATTGGGTAATATTTTTGCGTTTTGCCAACGTATTGTCGAGCGTTGATTTAAGTACTTCTAAATCCGATTTATCATAATTTCCGTAGGCAAATACTCTTACTTGGTTATTACTCAGCACGTGATCTTGCACTGTTTCTAAATCGCCCACTGTGAGCGATTTTGCGGCCGCAATTAATGCAGTGTCGTCATAGCTACCAGAACGTATTAGCTTTTGGTAGACGCTAAATGCCTGTCTAAATGGGAATTCTTTAGCTTGGTTTTGAATACCTCTCACGTAGCGGTCTACTGCTTGTTCAAAAGCGCGCTCACTGACACTGATTTGCAGTCCAGATAATGCGTCTTTTAATAGCAGCGATTGCTTGTCAGTAAAACCTGAAATATCAAGCATTAAACCGTTGCTCGGCGTGAGGCCTAAATACATTCCTGCAACACTTGCTTCTGTCATCAATTTCGCTTTATCTAATCGATATAAATCCGACCAAATCGCCAATGCGACTTCAGTTTTAATATCATCCAATGATTCTGGATTATTGATATAAATTTTTAAGCTGCCCTTTGGCTGAGCATAAAATCGCTCGCTGGCTGCATGCCAGATTGTTACCCCATCAGCATCAATTACTTTTTGTACGCCTTTTTTTGCATCAGCTGGCGCAGTTTTTAAAGCAAAGTGCTCCGGTAAGAGCGTATTTACGCTAGGGAGTGATAAGGTAAAGTTTGCAGCTTTTTTCCAGTGTTCAAAGTCGCTTTCTTTTAGATCTACAATTTTATATTCACCGTCATAAAAATGCAGCTTATCTTCGGTAGGTTCATCTTTACTGATGTACCACACTCGCATGTGCTCTGGAGTTAATTGCTCTAATACAGCGTTTACCGCATCAGCATCGAATTGAGCGTAATAATAACTTGCGTTGATGGCGTGGTTTACTGGAAAATGCTGCATGCTATCGGCTAAATTACTGACGTAGCCGAATTCATCTCCTTTTTCCAAAAACCTAAATTGATTGTTTAGCGATGTTTGGATCTCTTTAAAATAGCGGCTATCGACACCTTGCTGCTTAATTAACTCAATGTAATCTAGCACAGTGCCTGTGATTAACTCACGCTGCTTAATACCTTGATCAGTTAACTGAATATCAACTTGGAGCGTGCCATAATTACCATAACTATTTGGCGTAGCATAAGCGGTCAATGAAGAGATAAGCCCCTGCTCTTTTAGCACTTGTGCAGGGCTTCCTGCCATTTCATTGCTTAATAGATAAGTGATGAAATAGTTGGGCTTAACTGCAAATTCTGCTGCATTATTTTCAATCGTAAAATCAAGTTTCAGCGTCTTTACATCTTCGTTGGGCTTATAATGAACAAGCTTTTGCCCTACTTTGTTATAGTTAAGTTCCTGTGTTACTGTCGGTTTTTCAATATGCTTATTTTTAATTGAAGTAAAATGCTTTTTCGCTTTGGCGACCATTTGCTCAATCGGCTCATTTGAAATCATCGCTAATTTCATAATATTTGCCGAATAATATTTGTTGTAGAAATTGACAGTTTCTTGATGAAGGTTACTCCCTTCCTTATCCCCTAAGGTTTCAAGATTTCCGATCAAGAATCGGTTTGCAGGGTGCTCGCCCATCATGTTTCTCGCAAGCTTAAACTGGCCAAAAAAATCCATTTCTCTTCGCATTGACCATTCAGCATTTACCGCATTTTTCTCTTTTTCGGTATATTCAGGGTACAATTTAGGTGACTTAAAAAAATCTGAAAAGCGGTCTAGCGCTTCATCATAAGCATCATTATTTACCTTAAACATATAATTGGTGATATCTAGCCATGTATAAGCATTATGGGCACCACCGTTATTGGTCATGAACTCTGAATACCCTTTGCTATCGGGGTACTTTTCTGTCCCGAGAAACAGCATGTGCTCCAAATAGTGCGCCATTCCCTGCTGCGACATGGGATCATGAAGTAAGCCAACACCAACACTCAACGCAGCAGCTGACTTGGACACCGAAGGGTCAGATACCAAGATGACATCTATGCCATTTTCTAAAGTCAGTGTTTGATATTGTCTGTCATCGTTTGGACTGACGATAAGTTTAGGTGAGAGTAAATTTGACTTAACAGACGTGCTATTTAACGAAGAAGTTGTACTGCACCCGGTTATAACTGCTACAGTAAGGGCACTAATTGCGAATAGCTTTTTCATAAAACAATCCATTATGGTGATAAATGACTATTAATAGTCACACTATCATGGTCATTGCGTTAGCCTTTTGCAACACTCGATATTTTTGTTTTGTAACACTTCGTAAATTGGAAAATGATGACAACTTCTATTTATATACTACTCGTGGCACTATTTTTACAGACGCTGTTAACTTTTAGTGTGATGCTGGTAATGGGAAAGCGACGCTTTGCTGCAGCAAAGAAAAGCCTAATACACATCGATCAGTTCAAGACTATGCAGCTTAACGACGCTCCAGAAGAAGTCATACTCGCTTCACGTAATTTTAGTAATCAGTTTGAGATCCCCATTCTATTCTTTGTTGTCTCCCTCGCAGCACTTTCTTTAAAACTAGTCACATTATTGTTTAGTCTTTTTGCCTTGTTATTTGTATTTAGTCGTATCGCGCATTCATACGTGCATATTGGTAGCAATCACCTGACTTTACGTTTTAGGCTTTATTTAACCGGCTGCGTATTCGTACTAGCCCAATGGCTCACGCTTATATTAACACTTATATAACCAAAAGGACTAAAAAAGCCATCTCTTTTAACTAACTATTCTTTAAAGTCTGAACCAATTTGCTAGCATGTCGATGATTAAAAGAGCAACAGGGGCAATCAAATGAAACAGGATAATCTTATTTGCGACTTTGGTCTTCATGCTGGTGAACCGTATTCATCACTACCAGCAAGCTTTTTAAATTGGATGGTTGAAACAGGCCATGACAAACGAGAGTACGCCAAAGTGGAACTTAACAGGCGGGTTTGTGCCGCTGAAAATAGTAATAGAAAATTTAGCGATTTTGAGTGTTAGCACTATTAAAATAATTTTATTGTTCTAAAATACGCGCATAATTTACTAACGATACTGAATTATGCGCAATATTTTGATTTTTTCAACGGCATTGCTGTTATCAGCTTGTCAGTATTCTCCCAATGAGCCGCAATCTACACAGTACCTGACTGTGCTACATACCAACGATAACCATGGTCGCTTTTGGCGAAATGATAAGGGTGAGTATGGTATGGCCGCAAGAAAAACCTTAATCGATAAACTAAAGAGCGAAGCCGAAAATTCAGGTCATGCCGTTATCTTGCTTTCGGGTGGAGATATTAATACCGGTGTTCCAGAATCAGATTTGCAATTTGCAGAGCCCGACTTTAAAGGAATGAAAAAGTTAGGTTATGACGCTATGGCGCTAGGTAATCACGAATTTGATAACAGTCGTGATGTCCTCGCGAAACAAATTGAGTGGGCTGGTTTCCCTATTTTGTCAGCTAATATCATCGACAACACCTCTCAATCCCCAGCTTACACTCCATACACTATTATTAAAAAGGAAGGCTTAACGATTGCCGTGCTTGGTCTGACGACCGTTGATACGGTAAAGATAGCAAACCCTAAGCATATTGATGGATTGACATTTATTGAACCATTGGCTGCGACACAAGACTGGGCACCTAAGATAAAAGCGAAATATAACCCTGATGTGATGATAGCAGTGACTCATATGGGTCATTATCATGATGCCGCACATGGGATCAATGCACCAGGTGATGTGACGCTAGCACGCCAGCTCGCCCCCGGCACACTCGACTTAATTGTAGGCGGGCACTCTCAAGAGCCTGTTTGCGTAGATGAAAGCGGTAAAGAGAATACGCACTTTTCTCCTGGCAAAACATGTAAACCAGACAACCAAAATGGTACTTGGATAATGCAAGCACATGAATGGGGTAAGTATGTGGGTAAAGCCGTGTTTAAAATCAGCGGAGATACTAAAACCTTGGTCAGTTACAACCTGATCCCAGTCAATCTTAAGGATGACAAAGGTGTGGTAATTGGGGAAAGTATCGAAGAAGATTTACAACTTCTTGCGTTCTTGAAGCCCTTTCAAGATAAAGGGCAAGCGCAAATAGCTGGTGCGGTTGGATCTGTAGATAGTTTTCTTGATGGCCGTCGAAGCACGGTTAGATTTAAACAAAGCAAGCTTGCTGATTTGATTATTAATGCTCAGATGGCCGCTGTGGAAGCGGATTTTGGTATTATCAGTGGCGGCGGGATCAGAGACAGTATTGAACAAGGTGATATAAGCTATAAAGATGTATTAAAGGTACACCCTTTTAGAAACCGCATTACTTACGTCGACTGGCAAGGTAAAGATCTAATCAACTACCTGAATACAGTCGCACAATTTCCACCAGATTCTGGTGCGTATATGCAGTATCACCACATTACTTTTGATTTAAAAGATAATAAAGTGGTTAATGTAAAAATTGCAGGGCAGCCTTTGGCGCTTAATCAACGCTACCGTATGAGTATTAACAGCTATAATGCCGCAGGTGGTGATGGCTACCCTAAAGTTAACCAACTTGCAGAATATACCGCTACAGACTTCACTGATGCTCAAGTACTGAAGGATTACCTGCAAAAGCACAGCCCGATCAAAGCAGTCGATCTGTGATACGGAAACTAGCATTAATATTAGATAGCGCTTTTAGGTGTTATCTATATTAATGCTAGCCTAATAAAAGTGGCAGACAGAGCCTAACGTTGTTACTCGATTAGCGTCTGTAGATAGTTGAAGAGTCGCTCGCTTATTCCAATTATCTTAATTAAGCTTGCTATGTTGAGGCAAAAAGCTTTGTCGATAACACCACTTCCCCTAAAACTCTCTGGTTTGACCCAGAGACAAATTAGAGCACTCCTTATCCAAACCTAAGGTTGTTTGAATGATGCTGGTATCACTTACCTATCACTTCTACTTCTGACTTTTTAACTCCATTAAGCCCATAACTATGAAGCTTAGAGCGTGAGCCTTCTCCATGGGCTTTGGGTGGATAAAACAGCGCTTTTTTCTCTGGAAATGCTTCTAGTGCTTCATCTAAAGCAGCTCTAATTTCACTTAGTGTCTTCTCAAGACTATTAGTAAAATTTGGCCGTTTTCTGATAGTGTGACCAAGCTCAACCAGTCGATAAAAGTATTTATCAGCCAATTCTAGCAATGGCTCTGGCATCGCTTTGTTTTGGTTCAAAATAACATCTGGGTGGACATCACAATATTCTATCAATGCCAAATAAAAGCATAATGGCTTATTTGCAAGCTGTACCCTTACCTGTTTATCACGGTTAGTGGTTACTGTTTTTGAGTGTAAATCAATAATCAGCTTAAACTCAGGTAAATTTTCTGCTAGTTCAACTTTATTAACCTTTGCTGCGATATGCTTCTTTCTATTCCAACTATAAAAAGCGACGCCAATTAAAGCCATGATGAAAGGAAATATAAAAGTAAAAACAGGTTTAGAGTTATCGATAGAAATAGCTACATAAAAATTTCTATGTGGGGCGGTTAATGTCAGTATTTCACTATTTTTACTTTCTCCAGCACCTGAGGTATTAATATCTAAAACAGTAAGTCGAGCACCTTTATTTTGCAAAGATAAATTTAAAGCGTTGATATACTCATTTAATTCAACTTCATTCCCCGCGTAGTGTAAAAATGGATCTGCTACAGGGAGTTTATTTAAATCAATAGCCACTCTCAATGCAACTGCTTCTTTTTGCTGCTTTAACACATCTGTTACTGTGGTAGTTTGAGATAAGTGGAAAATACAGCAAAAAAGCAAAGATAAGCCCATAAATAAAAATATATTACGTTTATTTAGCTCCATTTTTTTCTCCAATAAAGCGGTAAGGAGCCTTCTCACACTGCCAATAGGTATCTACTTTATCAAAATAGCTGGATGTTCTTGACTGAGCTATCTGGTGTACAATCCCCTGTAACGCACACACTAAATCGGTGTTATTGTTGTTCATTTTCAAATACCACTTACTACCGCTGACATTATCCGCAATCGGTGTAATATAATTTTTTGAAAACCTCACCTCATCTTCATCAGACCAGTACGAAGCGATAATATCTACTTCTCCGGATGCAAGTCGTTCACGCAGTGCTTGATGCGAACTCAAATACGTAATGTCGAGTGCGTTAATATCTATATCTAGGTCTTTGAGCGCACTTTTTGGCAGAATATGCCCCGAGCGGCTGGTTGGGTAATCTAGTAAACCGATCTTTTTGTCCAAAAAGTAAGACTTGGATAAAGTCGGTTTTTCGGTGTTTGAAATAAAAAATGCAGAATAAGCAGGATACCCAATAACCGGTTTGTAACTATGTGTAGACTCGGCCATTAATGCCGACATAATATTGTCTTTGGTCAAGATTACGTCAGCAATACCTTTGGCCAAAAATTCAATTTGCTCTCCTAGGCTGCCACCCCAATATACCTTTACCTCACCATATTGCCTAGTAACAACGTCATTTTCGCAGGCTCTAACAAGCACTTCCAAAGCTAGACTTTTAATAGGTACATGTACTTTTAGCGTGTTGATATTGGAAACAGAGCGCGTTTTACACGAATTTGAATATTGCACAACTGGTTCGATTGACAAAGGTTTAACAGATACCAGCCTACTACCGAGGAACCAACACAATAATGCACCTGTAAAAAACACGGAGAAAATTGCTGCTTTACTAACCAAAACGTTACTATATATCACATTTACACATAACCTACCATTTCTTGTCGTCTATTAGATCAATTTTCTTTACTTATTGCAATAGGTAATTTTACTAAAAAGACATAAACAATTGATTTAAATACTTTATTGATAAGAAATTATGAATCTTATTGAGTCCTTTTATTTTGTTGAAAAATGCGGACAATTGGCCTCACTTTTTATTGGGAAGATTGTTCCCTTTTCCACAAGAGATAAAAATGTTACGTAAAAGCATTTCATTACTTTTTGCAGTAGGAATGACGTTAACCACTTCAGATGCAGCAGCATGGGGTCAAAATGGGCACAGGATCATTGGCGAATTAGCTGAATTACATTTAACTGACCACACCCGCCTTGCTATTAAGCCTTTACTAGAAGGCGATTCTTTAGCTGAAGTATCCACATGGGCTGACGAGATGCGCTCAGATCCAAGCACCTTTTGGCGCAAACAGTCTTCGAAATGGCATTACATTAATATCGAAGATCCTAAAAACATGCACCAACATGTCCATTCAAATCTAGACGACAAAGAAAAAGTAAAAAATATTCTAGATGGCATTTATTACTCTATCAACACGCTCCAATCCGACTCCAAATCTATAGACGAAAAACGCTTTGCGTTACGCTTCATTGTCCACCTTGTAGGCGATAGTCACCAACCTTTCCACGCCGGCAGGGGTGAGGATCGTGGGGGCAATATGATTAAAGTAAAGTTTTTCGGTAGCGACTCTAATTTACACAGTACGTGGGATACCAAATTAATTGAGAACGAAAATCTCTCGTTTACTGAGTTTACTCGCTTTATTCAAACCACAAACTCTGAAATAATTGCTGAATATTTAAACAGCGCACCAGCTGATTGGCTACTTGAATCAAATAATATTGCCGAAAATGTATATAACAGCAATGAAACTGAAATAAGTTATGGGTACATTTACAAGCATATGCCAACAGTGAAGTTTAGACTGCAACAAGGCGGTATTAGACTTGCTGGTTTATTAAACCAAATTTTTGATAAGGACTCGCAGCCACTAAAAGAAGCACTAAAGACTTCTGTGACTGCGAAATAATATAATTGTAGCTAGTTCTAAAAATACGGGAAACAACATAATGAACACTATTTTACGCAAAACAGCACTTTCTGTAGCGATAGTTGCAGCTGTAGGTGTTAGTGGCGCAGCCAGTGCAAACTCTTTAACATCGACGATTAAAGGAACTATTGTGGGGCCACAAGGTAACCCAGATACTTCTTCTGTCGTAACAATTATTCACGAACCAACAGGTTCAAAGAAAACCCTCTCACCTAATGAGAGTGGTGTTTTTAATGCGTCTGGCTTACGCGTAGGTGGTCCATACACTGTTGTAATTGACTCTAAGAAACATAAAGATAAAACACTAACAGATCTATTCCTAACGCTTGGCAAAACTTCGGCACTGGATATAGAACTAACTTCTGATATCGAAACAATCACCATCACAGGTGCATCTCGTCACTCAATTATCAATGCCTCAAAAGACACAATGGGAAGTGTTTATGGTGCAGGCGATATTGAGCGTTCACCTTCATTTGACCGTGACATAAAAGACATCGTACGTCAAAACCCGCTTGTTAATATCTCTGATGACTCTCGCGGTGAGATGTCAGTAGGTGGTGTAAACCCGCGCTTCAATAGTATTTCTATTGACGGCGTTAAACAAAATGATGACTTTGGCTTAAACGATAATGGTTACCCAACGAATGGTTCACCGATTTCATTATTAGCTATAGACCAAGTGTCAGTAGACATCACACCATTTAATGCAAAAGCATCTGGTTTTACCGGTGCTTCTGTAAATGCAGTGACAAAGTCAGGTACCAATGAGTTATCTGGTGAATTCTTCTATGAGTATGAAGATGACTCTATGGCTGGTACGCCAAAACGTGAAGATGGTACTGATGTAGACTTAGAATATGAGCGTAAAACATTTGGTGCTGCGCTTGGTGGTAAGCTTATCGAAGACAAGCTATTCTTTTTTGTTGCTTATGAAGAATCGACTACTCCATTCGTTACTGAGTGGGGAGTAGACGGCTCTGGCGCGGCAAATGAACTAGATTGGTTAACTGGTGCTCAGCTTGAAGAGATCCAAAGCGTTGCGAGTAGCAAGTACAATGTTAATACTGGTAGCACTCCTAAGGGGCTAGATAACGACAGTGAGAAACTACTCGTAAAGCTTGACTGGAATATTAATGACTACCATCGTGCAGCATTTACTTACCAAGACTCTACAGACAACTCGATTACGCCTCAAAACACTAATAGTAGTCGTTTTTCATTATTGAGTAACTGGTATGATAAAAAGGGAGAAATTACCTCTTATGCAGCACAGTTTTACTCAGACTGGACGGATGAGTTTTCAACACAGGTAAAAGTGTCATACAAAGACACCAAAACAAACCAAGCCCCATTCTCTGACACGCTAAACGATGCGAAAGTTGGTCAAGTTCGTATTGATTTTGATGATAACCGTGTGTACTTCGGCACAGATCCTTACCGTCACGCTAATAAGTTAGAGAACACTACAACTACTTTTGACGTTGAGGGTGAGTACCTATTTGATTATCACACCCTAAGCTTTGGTGTGGGTGTTGAAGAAATCGATGTGTTTAACCAGTTTGTTCCTTTCTCTCGAGGTGACTGGAGATTTGCCTCACTTGAGGACTTTAAAGCTGGTAAAGCGAAGAGCGTTTCTTATTCAAATGCTTACACAGGTAACCCAAATGATGCTGCAGCTGACTTTAAAGTAAAAAATCTTCATATGTTCGTAGAAGATCGTTGGGATATTCGCGATGATTTATGGATTAATGCAGGTGTTCGTTATGAGAAAATCTCGACTTCAGGCCTAATCCGTGAGAATTCTACATTCACTGACCTATACAGCTTCTCGAATACCAATAGCTTGGATGGAAAAGATATCTTCCTACCACGTGTAGGCTTTAACTGGACAGCAGCGGATAACTTAACCATCAGTGGTGGTGTTGGCCGCTATTACGGTGGTACACCAAACGTTTGGATTTCAAACTCATACTCAAACGACGGCCAAATCAATGTCCGTGCTAATACTGATGATGTTGACCTTAATAGCCCAGACTTTACACAAGCGCCAGCGGGTGCAACCTTATCTCCAGGTAATGGTGACGTTAACCTAATTGACCCAAGCTTCGAGTTACCTTCAGAGTGGCGCTATGGCATCACGGCTAACTATTCAGCTGACTTCTCTGATTTCGGCCTAGGTGATAACTGGGATCTAGAAGCGAGCTTTATGTATGTCGACGAAAAAGATGCTGTCCGCTGGAAAGAGTTATACCGTGAAACACAAGAGGTTGTTACAGGCCCTGATGGTCGTAACATTTACGTAGGTACTGGTGAACGTGACCGTGCAGATATCATGCTAACCAATGGTGAAGGCGGTACGCGTAAAACATTTACACTTAGTTTGTCAAAAGCATTTGAGAATGGTTTTTACGTAAACGCTTCATACGCTAACCAAGATGCAACCTCTCTAGTTGGCGGTACTTCGTCAACAGCGAACTCAAACTATGAGAAGTATAATGCAGCTGATAGAAACAACCCAGTTGTTGGCCGCAGCCGCTATGAGATTGAACACAGCTTTAAACTTAATATTTCTTACACAGCAGAATTGTTTGAAGGTTACAAGTCTACTTTCTCACTACAAGGTGAGCGTAGTTCAGGTAGACCATATAGCTGGATTTATGCTAATGGCTACGACACTTTTGGTGGACAAAACAACTTCGATGATGGTGAGTTCTTAGCCTACATCCCAACTGGTGCAGATGATGCCAAAGTACGCTATGCAGATGGTTATAGCTATGAGCAATTGAAAGCAGTAATTGATCAACACGGTCTTGCGGGCCAAGCCGGCGGCATCGTTGATAGAAACACTGTTAATGGTCCTTGGACTACACGCCTAGACTTCAAATTTACCCAAGAAATCCCTGGGTTTATGGAAGGTCATAAAGGTTCTGTTTACTTCTCAGTGAAAAACTTGCTTAACTTAATTGATAGTAGCGCAGGTAAGGTATACAGAACTGACTTCTTTAACGGTCGCGAATTAGTTGGTGTTGAGTATGACCAAGCTGCAAATCAGTATATCTACAGCGAAGGTTATGAAAGTGATGCACCAACTACGTTTGATGCGGAACGCTCTTCATGGCGTATCAAGCTAGGTGTTAATTATAAATTTTAATATCTAGTTACTACGCATACTTAACAAGTTAGCAGCTTAAGTAAAATGCGTCACCTCTATCTCTAGGTGACGCATTTTTATTAAACCTTTGAAATTACTCAATATAAAATTCAAAAAATAAAATATAAATATTTGGTGTAAATGAATAGTTGTCTTTGAAGATAACTGAAAGTATTGACAGCCTATATCATCACTACAAAGTACCGGCCGCCGCAAACTCGAAAAAAGACAAAAACCTTATTTATCAAATGGTTATAACAACACCAGTGTCTCCACCTTTTCACCATTGTTTCAATCAAAAAACCTTAAAAGTAAAGCATAAACTTTTGATAACCGCCCTATTATTACTGTATAATTCGCAAGTATGCAGAATTAAGAATAGTATATTTTTTGCTCTTTTTGATTTAATACCAATCGCATTAAGTAAGCGGCCTTTTTGACATCAAGAAATAGCGTTAATTACGTGGTTTTGGAAGAAAGAGAACCTCTTATGAGGTGCTTACTGTTTAGTCGACACAGACTGAGCTTTGTGTGCGCATACCAGGTCGATAACACAACTTAGATCGACCAAACACTCTTATCAGCACTATTTTGGGATTCTGGCTTCAGAAACCCAAAGCGCAGTTGATAGAAATGTTTATGAACACAACGTCTTTAGAATTGATATAAAAATGTTGTGCTCGCAGTAATTTACATTGAAACAGTCAAAACACACGGGAAATGACATAATGAGAAACGTTCGCTTAACTAAAGTAGCTGGCGCATTAGCTCTGGCACTTGGCGTATCAGTGAGTGCTTACGCTGCTGACACGTCATCTGCAATGCGCGGTAAAATTACAACGCCAACCGGTGAAGCCGCTGCAAACGTTAAAGTTACAGTTATTCACGAACCAACTGGAACAACAAGTACTTTTCTAACTAACGAGTCAGGTACGTTTATCGCAAAAGGCCTTCGTGTAGGTGGTCCTTACCGCGTAATCTTGGATTCTAACAAGTATTCAGATACACAACTTGACAATATTTATCTAGAGCTTGGTGATACTCACCGCCTAACCAACCAGCTTCAACCGTTACAACAAATAGAAAAAATCGAAGTCACTGGATATAAACTAGTGCAACAAGCTGGTGGCTCAAGCAGTGTATTTGGTGCAGATACCATTGAAAATGTACCTAGCTTCAATAATGATATCAAAGACATTGCACGCTTAAACCCACTCGCCAGCATCAATGGTAATGGCGAACTAACAATTGCGGGTAATAACCCAAGAACCAACGGTTTAACCGTTGACGGTATCGGTCAAAATGATGATTTCGGTCTAAACTTTGGCGGTTATCCGACAGCACAACCACCTGTAGCACTTGATGCAATTGAGCAGATTTCTGTAGATACCTCACCTTTCTCAGCTAAAAAAGGCAACTTTGGCGGTGGTACGATCAATGCGGTTACTAAGTCTGGCTCTAATGAATACACCTTTACTGGTTTCTACGAAACTAGCACACCAAGCCTTGCAGGTAAGCTAGATAACATTTCAGAAGCGAAATACAAAGAAGACATAAAAGACGCTGACGGTAAAATAATCCACCGTGCTGGTTCTAACATTCTTGATGAAGATGGCCATAGAACTTATGAAGTGGCACGCACAGATCCTATCGTTACCGAAAAGCGTTTAGGCTTTAGTACCGGTGGTGCGATTATCCAAGACAAGCTATTTTACTTTGTAAACTACAACGCTTGGAAGCAAGAGATGGACATGGACTACGGTTTTGATGGTTCAGGTACAGCCCATGAGTTTGACGTTAGTGCAGACGATTATCTCGATTTTGTTAATGCTTTAAACAGCGTATATGGTATTCAAGATGAGCTTGGTGGTAACCCTGAAGACACCAGCGATAGCATCTTGATCAAGCTAAGCTGGAACATTTCAGATCTTCACCGTGCAGACTTCACTTACCAATGGCAAGATGAAGAAGATGCAAGAGGCTTCGCAACAGGTGGCGACACAGTATCAATGGCGTCAAGTCGTTATACCTATACGACCAAATTCGATAATTTCGCTGCCAAATTATACTCTGATTGGACAGATGATTTCTCGACAGAGGTTGGCCTTGCTTATAAAAACGTAACAAACGATAGTGTTACAAACTCAGATCTAGGCAATATCCGTGTAAACCTCTTCGGTGAGCGCGGTGCTGGCTTCCAATTTGGACGCGATAGATACCGTCATGTTAACGAGTCTGAAACAGAAACATACGCGTTTACACTTGATGCCACTTACCTAATGGGTGACCACGAGATTAACTTCGGTGGTCAGTACGAGAGCAAGCGCCTTTACAACTTGTTCGGTGAAGACTCAAGAGGTAGCTGGACGTTTGGTAGCATAGAAGATTTTGAAAACAAAAAGCTGTTCTTAAACAAGTATGATGACTATAAGTTCTCTTACACCAATGCTTATACTAACAATGTCAATGACTTAGCTTATGATGCTACACGTGAACAACTTGCGCTTTATATTGAAGATAAGTTCTATGTGACTGACGACCTTGAAATGACAGCGGGTGTTCGTTACGAACGCTTATCTTCAAGCGATAAGCCAACGTTAAATACCGCATTCCAAGAAACATACGGCTATACCAACCAAGAAAACTTGGACGGTGCAGATATCATTTTACCACGTATCGGCTTCAAGTATTATGCCACTGAATCACTCACAATTAATGGTGGTATTGGTCGCTTCCACGGCGGTATCCCAAATGTTTGGTTTAACAACCCATTCCAAAAAGACGGGTTAACGCAGGTTAGCGCAAACCAAGACGCTATCAACGATTACTTCGCTGGCGTTGAGCAAGTTGACTTCACTCGTGTGCCACAGCCAATTCAAAATTCTCTACAGCAAGGCGCAGGTAGCACAGCCTATACAGATCCAAACTTCGAGTTACCGTCAAGTATTCGTGCTCAAATTGGCTTTGAATATGACTTTGATTCAGAGCTATTAGGCGATGGCTTTAAGTGGACAGCTGAGCTTGCGTATCACAATAAGCAAGATGAAGCGATTTGGAAGAATACTTCTATTACCCCTAAACTTGATGAAAACGGCGATATTGTTCGTTCTGCAACAGGTCGTATCATATATGAAAACAAGTACTCTGGTGAGTTAAGAGATAACTACGACATCATGATGACTAACGCAGATAAAGACGCGCGTTCAGTTATCATTAGCACAGCTATTGCTAAAGAGTGGGATAACGGGCTTTATGTTTCAGCAAGCTATACAAACCAAGATGTTGAAGATGTTTCTCCAGGCAGCGCATCTCAAGCTGATGGAAACTATAAACATGCAACCACGCACAGCCGTAACGTTGAGTTGGTTGGCCGCGGCCACTACGAAGTTGAGCACAGCTTCAAGTTAAATCTACGCTATACAACTGAATTCTTTGACGGTTACGCGTCTAAGTTTAACGTATTCTTTGAGCGTCGCTCTGGTCGTCCATTTAGCTACACAATGGGGTCTTATAATGACTATGACTTTGGTGATACTCGTGACTTCGCTGGTACCTCTGCATACCTAGCTTACATTCCATCGGGCCCTGATGACGCCAATGTAAATTGGGAAGAATCAAAGTACATGTCTTGGGAGCAATTAGAAACCCTACTTAATCGCGCTGGTATCACCGAGCGTGGCCAACTGCTTGATCGTAACACTGGCACTCAACCTTGGGTTACGACTATGGATGTAAGCTTTAAGCAAGAGATCCCAGGTTTCTACAAAGAGCATAAAGGTGAGCTTTACTTTATGATCGAAAACTTTGCTAACCTACTAAACAGTGACTGGGGTATAGAGAAGAAATTAGGTTACTCTGACCAAGCTGTTTATGACTTTGGTGGCTTAGACGACGATGGCAAGCTCATTATCTCTCCTCGTTATAAGGGTGCAGATGTTCGTAACTACTCGACTATCGATAAAGGCGCGTCAGCATGGCAAGCTAAAATTGGTATTCGTTACACATTCTAATATCTAACAGATAATTAGATAATCTTCCAAAGGCCAGCAAATGCTGGCCTTTTTCGTTAATCAGCATTGCTGGTATCACTATTCACTAGTCTATTATTAAGCACCGCTAATAATTCAATAAACTTTTTTTTTCTGCTCATCGCTAAAACAACTAAGTAGCTCGGCTTCCCATGCTAGAGCAAGTGGCGTTAACGTTTGATAGAGCACTCTTCCTTGCTCTGTCACCGCAATAGTTTTTGCACGCTTGTCACTTGAACTCACTAACATCTCAATCAACTCTCTGTCTTGTAACTGCTTGATCGCCCTCGAAACGGTTGATTTGTCCATCTTTGCCAGTTCACAAATGTGTGCTGCTGTGATCCCATTATGTTGTATCGCATGAGATAGCACCCGCCACTGCGGCTGTGTCAGTTTCCCTTGCTGTTTATACACCTGTGCAAAGTCATTGCTCACTTTTGTTGACAACGAAACTAATTGATATGGTAAAAACTCTTTAATATTCAGTGGTTTTTCGTCTTTTTTCGTCATTATCAATTGCTCCTAAGTGTCATCATAACTTTACGGCCATACTCAACGGTGAAGATTGAAAATACTCTCACATGAGAGTATCTTACTATAAAACAGTAAGGAGTCGAGACAGATGAGCCAAGAACTTCAATATTTAACAGGGTTTGGTAATGAGTTTGAAAGTGAAGCGTTGCCAGGCGCTTTACCTATCGGTCAATTTTCACCTCAGAAAATAAAATATGACCTATACGCTGAACAATATAACACTACAGCATTTACAGCACCTCGGGCTGATAACCGCAGAAATTGGTTTTACCGTATTCGTCCTTCCGTCTTACAAGGAGAATACGAGGCCATTGATAATGGTTTACTGCGCACAGCCCCTATTACAGAGGTAGCAACTCCACCTTCTATGTTGCGTTGGGATCCTATCGATATACCACAAGAGAAAACGGATTTTATTGATGGCTTGGTCACTATGGCAGCTAACGGCAGTGCCAACGGACAAAGCGGAATAGGTATTCATGTATATGTTGCTAACGCATCGATGGAGGGACGTTACTTTTATAATGCGGATGGCGAATTGCTATTCGTCCCACAGCAAGGTGAACTCGTTTTACATACAGAGTGCGGAAAACTCGCGATTAAACCAGGTGAGATTGCCGTTATCCCTCGTGGGATTAAATTTAGAGTTGAGCTACTCAGCGATACAGTTCGCGGTTATATTTGTGAAAACTACGGCAATCCCTACATCTTGCCGGAGCGAGGCCCCGTTGGCGCAAATGGTTATACTAACGAGCGTGATTTCCAATACCCAGTGGCTGCCTTTGAAGACATAGAAGGCGATTTTGAACTGGTTGCCAAGTTCAACGGTAACTTATTTCGCTGTGACATTGGCCACTCGCCACTTGATGTGGTTGCATGGACAGGTAATAGCGCTCCATACAAATATGACTTAGCGCGATTTAATGTGATGAATACAGTAAGTTTTGATCACCCCGATCCATCAATATTCACTGTACTGACTTCGCCATCAGGCACACCAGGTGTTGCCAATGTAGACTTTGTGATCTTCCCACCGCGCTGGATGGTGGCAGAAAATACCTTCCGCCCACCTTATTATCACCGTAATATCATGAGTGAGTTTATGGGGTTAATCGAAGGGGTCTACGACGCTAAAGAGCATGGCTTTGTACCTGGTGGTATGAGCCTGCATAACTGCATGTCTCCACATGGTCCAGAAGCGGATGTATTTGAAAAAGCGAGCAATGCAGAGCTTGCGCCGCAGCGCTATGAAAACACGCTCGCGTTTATGTTTGAGTCACGTTACATTATCTCTCCAACTAAGTATGCTCTTGAAGGCAAAGCACGTCAGCCTAATTATGCTGATTGCTGGAAAGGCATTAAAAAGTACTTTAAAGGAGCATAAAGATTATGTTGAAACTATATACTTATTTTCGTTCCTCAGCCGCCTACCGTGTGCGTATTGCTTTAAACTTAAAGGGTTTGAGCCATGAGTTAGTGCCTGTAAACTTGCTTAAATCTGAGCAAAGCGCAGAGGCATATTTAAGTAAAAATGGTCAAGGCTTACTTCCTGCTTTAGAAACAGAGCACGGCGTCCTTGCGCAATCTTTAGCAATACTGGAGTGGTTGGAAGAAACGCAAAGCGGCCAAGCTTTGTTACCACAAGATCCATGGCAAAAAGCACAAGTAAGAAATTTTTGCTATGCCATCGCTTGTGATATCCACCCTATTGATAATTTACGTGTACTTAAATACTTATCAAACGAGCTAGGCGCATCTGACGACCAGAAAAACGAATGGTATCGTCATTGGGTTATCGAGGGCTTTAAAAAGCTAGAACCTATGATTGGTGATGGTCAATTTTGCTTTGGTACAGAGCCTACACTAGCCGACATTTGTTTAGTGCCACAAGTATTTAATGCACTGCGTTTTAAAGTGGATATGAATGCATTTCCTAAGATCGCTCGAGTATATGAATATTGCAATACGCTAAGCGCGTTTTCTGATGCTGCGCCTGAAAATCAATTAGATGCACACTAGGTTAATTAAGAGATTGATCCGTTGTATAGGGTGATATGCTGGGCATATCACCCCGTAAATCAAACCTTTTTATTTCAGCGCGCTATAAACGTGATCAAAATGGCCAATAAGGTCATGGCCCAAATCGGTTAAATACCCTCCATCGGGGCTATCAATTACCCCCTTTTCAAATAGACGCATCGCAGCGCCTTGGATCCCTTCTGGTGCATTACTGTGAATTTTAATTCCCTGATGTAAACTATGCCTAGGAAACCTGGCAAGTAAGGTTAGCTCATCCAATAATTTTTGATCTAATGCCATTGTCATTTTTCCTTATTCTTCTATATTCTTTTTACACTCTAGTTCAAAATTTTAAATTTGATGAAGTTTTTAATAGGTTTAATAACAGCAACTTTGATCTCACCCAGTGTTTTGGCACTAAGTCCCCAAGAGTTAAGACTTTATGGCGAGTTACCCAAACGAGTATGTTGGTACCAAGGACAGTCATATAGCGAAGGCGCACTGCTGCAGCAATTCGATATGCTCTTTGTATGTGCTCCCAAAAAACACAACGAAGACAATGGTCAGCTTATTTGGATTAAAGCAGATACATCAGGTAAACCAATAAGGCCTGAAATTATCAAGAAAATTCAGGTAAACTAACAACAATTATAGTAGTCAATATAGAAGCAATTAATGAGTACCCAAGCAAACAACCCACTACATGGGGTCAAGCTAGAAGAAATAATTATTAAACTAGAGCAACAGCTTGGCTGGAAAGCCATGTCAGCCGCCGTGGACATAAACTGTTTTAAGGATAACCCGAGCGTCAAATCCAGTTTAAAATTTTTACGACGAACGCCTTGGGCTCGAGCAAAAGTAGAACAGCTATACCTTGACACCTTTCATGGTTTTCAATGGCCTGAGATAAAAAAATAGCCCGGCTTATCTCCCTTCTATTTTCAAATTTAAAATCGAGCTCATCGCTCTATACTGGTGAGCTCGAACAAACAGCCTATCCAGCTTAAAAAGTCTTGTTACCAAGCCCTATTTTTGCCTATTCTTAGCATCATAATCGCTACCTGTTTTGAAGCTTTTGAGGTGTTTGAGCTAATGCACTGAATAATGAGATTGATAGGTTTCATGTATTTTATTAAGAATGTATTTGGGCACATTTTTGTTACACGCGAAATATAATGATGTACTGAAGTCATCCAAAGTATACACCGGTTCCAATAAATAAGCCGTTTGCTCTTGTGTTCTTCGAAACCTAAACTGAGCATCACTCAATACCACCAAATCAACAAAGTCTTTTCTTGTATTAAGCAACTCAAACACTTTATCAAAAGAGTTGATGATTAACAGTTGCTTTCCTTCTATAAAACCATGTTCCATTAAAAACTGGTGGCTAAAGTTATCTCTTATTACCGCCGTGCGATAACGTTTGGCATCCTCTAAAGACTCTAATTCAATTTCATTTTCGCGAAGCCCATAAAAAGAGGTCGTAAAGGCATCAATAGGAAACACCCATTCAAACTCATTTTCTCTTACGTTGTTTCGAGCAGTTGAAAAGACACAAGTATCATCTTTTCTTAAAGCGGCATTGTAAGCTGCTGGCCAAGTGAGTACGTTAATGGTGTATTTTATCCCTGCATCGTCAAGCACCGTTTTCACCTTATCGGCCGCTCGCCCTATCAATTCTCCTTTTTCATTCTGATATTGAAAATCCGGAAAATTCTCAGTCACGATATTCAAGGTAAACGCGCCAGCACAGAAACCAATTACTAGTGTGCCCATACAAAACCAAAGTATACCCTTCATGAAACTCTCCCGTAGTAACTTGAATAATATAGTCTTAACTTGGGAGTTGAGCAATTTTTAACACAAAATGAAAGTTTTGGGAGAAGAGCAGACGTTAGTTTTTTTAACTGGAGATATGGTGGGTAAAAACTAGATCACCCACCACTGACATAAGCAAGGTTTTTTAGCTGTTGTTAATCGCATCGATTAAAAATGCGCTTAACTTGGCACCTTCTCTTAGTGTCGTTTCTGAGCTTGATTGACCGGCTAAAGAACTGTCGGTGAACGGCGCGATTTCCATCATATCTGCACCAGTTATCTTAAACTCTTCATGCAATGCGCTTAAAATCAACATCGCTTCTTCTGGCGTCATGCCTCCAGCTTCAGGTGTCCCTGTCGCTGAAGCAAATGCTTCATCTAACGCGTCAATATCGAAACTAACATACAGCTCTTCAACACCATCAGCTTTTAACTGTGCGATAACTTCGTCAACGATTGCTTGCGCTCCGCGTTCCCTAATTTCATGCGCCCAGTGTTGTTTCACACCAAATGTCGATTCCCAATGCGATTTAGGCTTACCACTTGAGCGGATCCCAAATTGCACGAGGTGAGAAGGTGCAGGCAGAAACTCCAAAATATGTGTACACCAAGAACCGAAGCATAAATCAATACCTAAGCGCTCAACCAGTAAATCCGTATG
This sequence comes from Pseudoalteromonas sp. PS5, assembly GCF_004103255.1. Classification (NCBI taxonomy): domain Bacteria; kingdom Pseudomonadati; phylum Pseudomonadota; class Gammaproteobacteria; order Alteromonadales; family Pseudoalteromonadaceae; genus Pseudoalteromonas; species Pseudoalteromonas sp. PS5. Next base: position 14,942 of record NZ_RCSQ01000046.1, on the reverse strand, counting down.
CGCGTCAAAATGAATAATTGCTGTTTTTATACCGCGAGCACGTTTTGCTTTCAGGTACGATTTGGTAAGCGGATAGCTAATCGAATGGTCGCCACCTATACCAAAGATACCTTTATCAGGGTAATTCTCGTAAAAACCATCACAGACATCTTCTGTAATGGATAAAGGTGACACGTAATATTCACTCTCAGGGTCTGCATAGAGCGCTTTTTGACAATTACTAATCGTACTCTCATTTAGGTACTTATCATGAAGCAGATGCGGAATAACTCTTACATCACCAAGATCAAAAGCACTTGTGTGCGGCTGTTGCTCTATTAGTGTGGAACGTAAAAATAGAGGTCCCCAATTCGCTCCGCGTAAAATACCGCCACCACAATCTGAACTAATCCCCAAAATGGCTGCTTTTTTTTCACTATCAGCAAGGCCATTCAAAGATGCTTTCCACAGGGTGTCAATACCTTCAGTTTGCCCATATAGCTTTTGTCTCAACGCATCCTTTCTCTCTTTTGCAGTGTTTACGGTGAAAACACCATCCCCCGGTGGACATAAACAGTGCTCCAATTTTTTGTGGAATTGTTGTTTACTATCAGACATCGCTATCCCCTTTTTTGTGAATAATCATGCGATTCGGAAAATTCCAGCCAACTTATTCACGGTATTCGTGTAAGAGTTGCCTTCAAGATCAGCCCAAATCTCAGAAACATTGCCAGAAAACAAGTTAACTTAATAATAATCATACGCTTAGCAAATTATCATACTCGTTTTTCGTTAGCTTGAATCTGCGCGTTAGATATAAGTTGGTGAACGTATAACAGCTTAAATTGGGAAGTCAACCAAAGCGCATTGATGCAAGCAATACACTCTGGTTGATTATTCATAGAGGATGTTTAGTTATTCGTAATGACGCGGTACTTTGGTTTTAATAACAGCGATATACCCATGCCAACTGGCGTATGCAAGCAGTGGCATAATCACGATAAAACCAGCAGTTCCAGTAGCAAACCCGACCATAACGAGGAATACCAAAATTCCACACCACACAACCATAGCGCCGAAATTCTCTTTCACGGCATGCATAGAGCTTATCACTGCTGTCATAATATCGACGCGACGCTCCATCATGATTTGTGGGGTAAATGCCGAAATTGCAAACACACATACCAGTAAGATCCCTCCCACAATAGAGCCCAAGGCTAAAAATGCTGAGAGTTGCTCAAATGTGGGGTTGGGTACGTTTGGATACAGAGCGTGAATTAGTGCTGCAAGGCGCATCCACACGATCATGATAACCATTAATAGCACTGCAAACCCCCACTCTCCTGCGGGGTTTCTAAACATAGACTTCAGGCTATGTATCAAAGTTGGCTTGTGACCTTTCTCTAGTTCCCATGCAACATCATACAACCCCGCGGCAAAAGCAGGGCCAATTAATGCAAAGGCAACAGCGGCAGGCAGGATCACCAAATGGGTGCCAGATTGATACACAAGCCACATGATGGTAGCTGGAATTAAGGTAAAGATCAGTCCGTATAGTAAACTTAGTAAAGGGGCATTAGCCAAATCTTTGCACGCTAGTGCAAGCCAATGAAACGGCGCCATCGCAGGTACTTTATTGCACTCAAAGCAACGCGCAAACTGGTGATTTTTATCTATAGAATGTGTAGCAGGCATAACCATTCCTCGTAGTTGCTCTCATGTTTAGGTTTAGTGGAACATTGACAATCCCGCAAGCTAGAACAAGCTATAATTTAAGGATCGCCGCGCCCAAACAGGACATCTGTCCTGTACTTGAAAGGCATTAACTATAAACATTACGCTTTACTAATCACTAAGGTTTACTATGGAAAAGGTATTTCACTTAGGTCTTACCAAAGCCGACCTAAAAGGCGCCTCACTCGCAATTGTTCCGGGTGATCCAGAACGTTCAAAGCGTATCTCTGAATATTTAGACTCTCCGGTGTGCTTAGCACAAACTCGCGAATTTCATATCTACCTTGGCTTTTTAAATGAAAGTCCAGTAGTAATTTGCTCAACAGGTATTGGTGGTCCATCAACTTCCATCGCTGTTGAAGAGCTAGCCCAACTTGGTATCACCACTTTTCTAAGAATTGGTACAACAGGCGCTATTCAGCCACACATCAATGAAGGGGATATCCTAGTTAGTACAGCCTCTGTGCGCTTAGATGGAGCTAGCCAACATTTTGCACCAATTGAATTTCCAGCGGTGTCCGACTTTGGCGCAACTTCAGCAATGGTTCAAGCATGTGAATCGCTAGGTATTACCCATCATGTCGGTATCACAGCATCAAGCGACACTTTTTATCCAGGCCAAGAGCGTTATGACACTTACTCAGGATATGTACGTAAGGCATACCAAGGCTCGTGTGCTGAGTGGCAAAAGTTAAATGTTATGAATTACGAAATGGAGTCTGCAACCTTATTCACTATGTGTGCAGCATTAGGGTTAAAAGCAGCTTGCCTTGCAGGCGTACTCGTGAACAGAACACGTCAAGAGATACCGAATGTCGACCACCATGACGTCGAGAAAAAAGCGGTTACTGCGGTACTAAAAGCGGCGGACATCCTTTTACATCAACACAAGTAAAATTACTTCTGCTTGATCTTAACTGTAATAAGTAGGTTCAAGCCGATCTTCGCTGCTAAGGCTCGAGAATTATAGAGATTGAGTAGTTACTCAATCTCTACATGCCTTAATAGATTTTGCGCGTCATAGGCACTGAGCACAGCTAAACTCACCGCGTGCTGGTTCGCTTTGCCGCGTTTTTCCACAAGTGTAATTGACTCCACATCAGCGTCCAACAACGTTCTTCCTGACATTGCCAACTGACTTAATGCGCTCTGTAGCGGCGACAAACTTGGATTATAAGCTGCATTTTCAGCGTACCGGCCAAAAAAGCGCTCTCCGGTTGCTAACGTTATTTCCACCGCACTGCGATTTTTTGTGTAAGGGCAATAAGAAGCAAGATAGTGTTGATACAACTTGTCACTTACCGTTGCAGGAAGACCCAAAACTGCTTCGCTGTGTGGATGCTGTGCAAACAGTTTTTCTTGGTTGTCTAAGTCGTCGGGACCAAATGAAGTCGGCAGCAACGCATTGAGCGTTGTTTTGCCCGAAGGCAATAAAATATCAAGTTCTTTAGCTGTGTTTAATTCATTCATGAACTGACGACAAAAGCCACAAGGTGCAGCATTGATTGTCATTCTTGAAATTTCTGCCGCCCCATTTAGCCACGCATTGTTGATTGCAGCTTGCTCAGCATGCACCACCAAAGAGAGAGCTTGATGAGAAAACTCAAGGTTGGCGCCTAAAAACGCTTGGCCGGACTTATCGTCCCAAGCAATAGCACCAACATAAAAGTCTGAAATAGGAGGCGTTGCAAATTCTGCTGCAACTTCAAGTAACACCGCTTCCAGTTCAGACTCCGACAATTGAAAGCGTGTTTTGTAGGTAGTTAAAAGGTCATAACTGAATATTCCGCGTTTAGCTATGGCATCTTGCTTCAACGCGTTTTTTAGAGATAGTTCTTGTTTTGCCATATTGTTGTCATGTTTATCTATGGCAGGATAGTTTACGCAAGAGTTAGAGTCGACTCAACCATTCTCTTGCAGATTTAAAGCATTCAAAATTCTCGGCGCTGATATTAAAGCGTTTTACTTTTTGTAAGAATAAGTCGTGCATGTAGCCTTCAAAACCCACTACTCGTGCGATATGCAGATTACCAATATGATGTACAACTTTTGGCATAATATTGACAATATCAATAGCCGCAAAACGGTGTTCCAGCTCGCTCACATCTACTAGGACTTTACTACTATTATGCTTTTTAGCGTACAAATTAGCTTTTTCATACGCGCTGACAACATCATTTGCAGTAGCAACACCTCTGACCTTCATCATAATTAAATCATGACACTCATCGAATGTGACGCTAGTAGAAATTTTGTGCATGTTTCGAAAACCTATCACCGAACTATTCTTGACTAAAACAAATATAATAACTGGTTGAACCAGCCGCACATTTTATAGCTCAATGAGAATTACTGTCAACAAATATAAGATTAAAAAACTAAACAAAATGGAAAAACCAACCCATTAGGATTGGTTTTTTTAATATGATCAATACAAATGTTAATTACCGTGTGAATGAATTATCCCACATGGCACATCAACCAGTATTTCGCATTCCAGCAGCTATTCCCGTCATCGTTATCATTAAGGCGAGCTCTAGGTCATGATTTGTGTCTTCTCTCACACGTTTAAGAAGCTCCACCTGCAATAGATTCAGCGGATCAGTATAAGGGTTTCTAAGTGCTATTGACTCTTTAATCCAAGGCTGCTGCGATAGTAATGAAGACTCAGGCGCAAGCCCTCTAATAAGCTCGATTGCTTGTTGTAAATTTTCTCTTAGTTCATCACCAAGACCTTTATATTCAGCGCTGACAAGACTGGTATCGTACATTTCGCTCAACCAAAGGTCTGCTTTACAAAATACCATCTCTAGCATCTCAAGGCGTGTTCTAAAAAACGGCCACTTCGCACTCATTTGCTGCAAGGTGTCTTTGCCAAACGCTTCAATTGCAGCCTCGAGCCCTTCCTTAGCGCCTAACCATGCAGGTAGCATCAGGCGGTTTTGGCTCCAAGCGAAAATCCACGGTATCGCTCTTAAGCTTTCAACCCCGCCTTGTGGGTTACGCTTGGATGGCCTTGAACCGAGCGGTAACTTAGATAGTTCTTGCTCTGGCGTAGCCATTCTAAAGTAAGGAACAAACTCAGGCGTTTCCCGAACTACTTGTCGATACTTATGACAAGAGGCCTCACTGATTGTGCGCATTACTTCAACCCAAGTAGGCTCGGGTTTTGGAGGAGGTAATAAGTTACTTTGAAGAATTGCACTGGTATAGATAGAGAGACTTTGCATCGCCACTTTCGGTAAACCGAATTTAAAGCGGATCATTTCACCCTGTTCGGTGACTCGTAATCCACTTTTTAACGAGCCTGGTGGTTGTGAGCGTAACGCTTGAGCAGCTGGAGCACCGCCGCGACCAATCGTACCACCCCGACCGTGGAATAAAACCAGTTCAATACCTTTTGTATCAGCCAACGTAACCAGCTGCTCCATAGCCTCATACTGTGCCCAGCCAGCAGCCATCATACCCGCATCTTTTGCTGAATCGGAGTAGCCAATCATTACATACTGTTTTACGCCAATAGTTCCTTTATACCAGGTGTTATCAAACAAACCGGAAATGACTGTTTGTGCGTTATTTAAATCATCTAAGGTTTCAAATAATGGGGCAACAGGCAAATCAAATTGGCAGCCACTTTCTTGTAATAATAGATGCACCGCGAGTATGTCAGATGCACTTTGTGCCATTGAAATAATATAAATACCCAAAGCTCTGCTATCTTGCTGGGCGATAACTTCAAATGTTTCTAGTACTTCTTGGACATTTGCACTCGGTTGCCAGTGACGCGGTAGTAACGGCCGTCTGGAGCTCAGCTCTGTAAGCAAGAAGGCCTGTTTATCTTCCTCTTGCCACTGCGCATAATCGCCCAACCCGAGATAACGCGTGAGCTCAGAAAATACCTCAGTGTGCCTTGCCGAGTCTTGACGTATATCCAATTTACACAAGGACACACCAAAACAGTCTATTCGTCTCAATACATCTAATAGTAATCCATCAGCAATATTACTCATGCGGCAGGCAACCAAAGACTGATAACAGGCTTCAAGTGGCTCTCTGATTTGAACCACTTCTTTTATTTTATCTTGGTACTGAGAAGGCATACCTTTGATCTTATACTCTAGCGCCGCAATAGTTTCTTCTACATCGGCCCGCAGCTGTTTGAGCACATAGCGATAAGGCTCGTGACTACCATTGGCACGTTCACTGAAAGGTGCTGACGCGTGACGCATCGACAGCTCAGCCCCAAGCGTTTGTAAGTCTCGACGGTATAAATCCAATGCCATCCAACGACCATGGTCTAGTACAGACTGAGTAACATGTGAGGTAACAAATGGGTTTCCGTCTCTGTCACCTCCCATCCAAGAAGTCAGTTGAATTGGGCTAAAGTGTGCAGGTAATTGTAAATTTAATCGTGTTTTAACTTGCGTATTAAAATAGCGAACAAACTTCGGTACTGCCTCCCACAGGCTATTTTCAATAACCGCAAAACCCCACTTTGCCTCATCCAGAGGTGTCGGTCGCTTCTCTCGAATATCACTGGTATGCCATGCCTGAGAAATTAACTGTTCAATGCGATCAAGTACTTCATCGTAAACAGGGTCTTCACCTGAGATGTTTTCCAACAGCTTTAAACACTCGCTTAGCTCCACATGTTTGTTGATTATGGTTCGTCGAGTCACTTCTGTCGGGTGCGCTGTTAACACTAAATCAATTTTAAGTTTGCTGATCACGTCAGCGACTTCATTTAAAGTCAACTCACCTGCTTCTACTTTGCTTTGTAACTCGTCGAGTGTGCGGTCTATTTCACCCATCACGCCGTCTGGCGCCCCCGATTTTGAGATGGTGTGAAATTGCTCAGCAACATTTGCAAGGTTTAGAAAGTGATTGAATGAACGGGCAACAGGCAATAAAGCCTCGTCACTTAAACTGCGTAACGTTTCGATTAACACCAGCCTATCTGACTCGTTCCCACTTCTGGAGGATTTTGCCAAATGCCTGATTTCTTCAACTTTGTCTAACGTCTCTTGCCCTTGTGCTTGTTGAATTATCTGTCCTAACATCTGGCCTAGAAGGCTTACGTTACTGCGTAGGCTTGCGTATTGCTCTGTCATACAATCTCCTTGATGAAAAGATACTCGAACTTCACTATACCGAGAATTTTTTTAATTGCGAACGATCTATTTTCAAGACAATAACGTAAAAAAATGACAAAGAATCACGTTAATACGGTTTGGGAATGATTGTATTTTATGATGGTAACTGTCCACTATGTATGAAAGAAATGGACGCGTTAAAAAGTGCAGACAAGGCAAATAAACTAGATCTAGTAAACATTCATAGCCTGCGCTTTGAACACGACTTCCCCGAAATTAGCAAACAAGCCGCTATGACCAAACTCCATGCTTATGACAATCAAGGCCAGCTTATTCTCGGGCTAGACGTCACTGTAGGCGTATGGAGGGCAGTAGGCAAGCATCGCTGGCTAGGGTTACTTCGCCTGCCTGGCGTGAAGCTTATCGCGGACAAATTTTATCTATTCTTTGCAGCCCATAGAATGAAAATTTCGAATTTACTAATGCCAAATCAATGTAGTGTTAATCAAAAAGGGAAGTGTGACGGTGACAGATAAGGCGATTATGGTGATTGGCGCCAGTTCAGAGATTGCCAAGGCTTTTATCACCGAGCAGGCCAATCGCAACCCTGACCTAAAAGTGATTAGCATCTCAAAAAAACCTAGTGGTCATGACCAAAATATAGCGGCTCACTTTCAATGCGATTATTCACCAAGTCAAATTTCTCAAGTCGGTAAATCTATAAAAGAGCTCAACCTCACTATTGTAGGCGTTACAATCTTTAACGGAGTGCTGCACAGAGAAGATGGCAAGCTACCAGAAAAAAAGCTGGAGGAAATAGACCTCGATTACAGCATGATGCTGTTTAACATAAATACAATGCTGCCTATGTTGTGGTTGCAAGCCCTGCTCCCAGCCTTGAAAGGTAAACATTCATGCGTGGTAACAGCATTATCCGCCCGAGTTGGTAGCATCAGTGACAATCAACTTGGCGGTTGGTATAGCTATCGCAGCTCTAAAGCCGCCTTAAATATGATGTTTAAGTCCGCTGCAGTGGAACTTGCAAGGCGAGCAAAAAACATCAAGCTGGTACTGTTTCACCCTGGCACAACCGATACTCCGCTATCTAAACCTTTTCAAGCTAATGTACCTAGTCACAAGCTGTTTAGTCCCACATTCGTAGCAGCACAACTCACTGATATTATTGCAAGTCAAAAAGTTGATGGCACAGTAAGTTATGTAGACTGGCAAAACAAACTAATCGATTGGTAGATAAATAATGAAACACTTTTCAAACGAAGACATCAACAATCTTGAACAGCGTTACCGGGCGTTGTTGGTAAACTCTCTCTCTGGCTTTAAAAGCGCAAACCTAATTGGTACAGTGGATAGTGCAGGACAAGAAAACCTGTCTATTGTTAGCTCTGTGTTTCACCTCGGTGCGTGTCCGCCGTTAGTTGGGGTTATATTTCGCCCCCATAGTGTTCCAAGGCACACTCTTGAAAACATATTAGAAACCAAGACTTATACTATTAACCAAGTAAATGCACAGATTTATACCGCAGCTCATCAAACTTCAGCTCGGTATGGTAAGGACGAGTCTGAATTTGAGCAAACAGGGCTTACTGCTGAATATTTAAACGGTTTCTCTGCTCCTTTCGTCGGTGAAAGCCGTCTAAAATACGCACTCGAACTAAGAGATCATCAACGCATAAAACTCAATGATACCGAGTTGGTCATAGGAGAGATAATCTCTTTGCATGTCGATGAAACTGCACTACAGCCAGACGGCTATGTTGATATTGAAGCACTAGAGAGCGTTGCAATTTCAAGCTTAGACGGTTATCACACAACCAAACGCTTAAATAGACTTGAGTATGCCAAAGCACACCAGCCGACGCGCATTAAAAAATTAGGTTAAGGCGTTACAAACCCTTTAATAGCTCCAGCAAATCGCGGAGTTCTTCCTCAAAATCCGCCTCTTGTTTATCGCTCATTGTCGCTTTTAGCCGTATTGCTAAAGATGCGGTCGCAGCTATTCTTCTATTTTGTATTTCAACGATGCGTGCAGGCAGCTGCTGTGGTTCAGTAACAATCGCTTTTTGAAATAAGTCCGTAGATAGGTGCTCGTCATTACTGAGCATTAGCGCTTGCTTAAATTGGTTGAAGCGGCGCTGTTGATGAGCGCGCCACACTTGCCGTGCAAATTCTCCTTGCTGGTAATGCTCATTTATTATCGCTCTTTGAACGTTATTCAGCTTACCAAGCCAACGCTCATATCGGCGATACTGATCTCCGTCTTGCCACTCATCCTTTAGCAACTGAGTCTCCAAATTAGTGATGAGCACCTCCTTTTGTTGCCGATTTAACGTGTTTAAATGATGCACTAACTTTGGAAACACTTGAGCGACAACAGAGTACCAGTAGTGACGTGTGGTATCGAACATTGCCACTACATCCGCTTCTGTCATCTCCTGCCAATTGTTGATAAGTGATTGAACTTGAGACTGATACTTGGGTAATTCTGATTGTCTATGCCAATTGACCAAGGCTTCAACATCAGACTCTAGTTGGTCTTCTTGTTGAGCGGTGAGATCCACAAAGTCTGATATATAATAGCTCGCAAGCCACCCAAGGTTGTTGTACGCCAAACGTTGGCTACAACCAACCAAAATGGTGACACAGAAAATCAATAGCACGCCCTTTTTCATTCCACTACCCTGCTCTTTTTTATTATTTTATATTAACGTAAGCAATCGCATTTTAGATTTGAATTTTGTAAATCCTTGTTTCTGGGATTAGAATAACAAACAATACAATAAGCATAGCTACCTAAAGGAGATCTATGATGTTAGGCAAAATTTCCAAGGCATGTGTCGTGTTGGCATTACTTAGCCAAGCGCCATTTGCAAACGCAGGATTAGAGGAAGGTATTGATGCGCTTAATGCCGGTAGATTTGAGGAAGCGCTACAAGAATTCAACTATTTAGCAGAAATGAATTATGCCCCAGGTATTTATCAATTAGGTGTAATGTATGAAGGTGGCTATGGCGTTATCAAAAACCAGCGCAAAGCTGCTGAGTTATTTCAACAAGCCGTAAAACTTGGGGAAGCCGATGCAATGTTTGCTCTGGCAGTGATGTATGATGAAGGTCGCGGTGTAAAAAAAGATCGTTCAAAGTACGTTGAATTAATGAAACGAGCGGCAAACAAAAACATGCCCGCAGCACAATTTAACGTTGCACTTATGTATGCTAACGGAGATGGCGTGACGCAAAGCTACCGTCAGGCTCTAAACTGGTACGAAAAAGCCGCAGCAAACAACTATACCTTAGCCATGTTCAATTTAGCTTTGATGTACTTCCAGGGGTTAGGTGTTGAAAAGAGTATTGAGCGCTCCTATGTTTGGAACACCTTAGCAGAGTTCAATGGTTATGCAGAAGCAACAAAAAGTCGCCTCCTTGATGAGAAACAGCTTTCACCTTCACAAATAGAGCAAGCAACGGAGCTTGCCAATAGTATTTACGAGCGTATTCAAGCCGGTAAATATGTAGCTGAAACAAGAACTAAGTAATTTAGCACAGTTGTAGCGGTAAACTGGCTTTAGGAAGCTAGGCCAGTGCATCGCTACTAAGCGGTCTGCGCATTTCAGCGCCCCGTATTTATTATTATTTTCGCAAATATAACCACTCTAAGGGCTTGGTTAACAACTTAGAATGACCGAGCAGCATCTTATTGCGCCATTTGGTGTTTTTAGAGTGCAACACCGACTTCTTGTGACTAAAAGTATAAAACCCTTCTTCGCCATGGTACTGCCCCATTCCAGAATGCCCTAACCCACCAAATGGTAATGACTCTACTGCAACGTGAATAACCGTTTCATTAATAGCAAGCGCACCCGCAGCTAACTCCCGAGAGGCCTTATTAATCGCATCTGATGACTGCGTAAATAGGTAGCTTGCAAGCGGGGTTGTATCTTCTCTGATATATGCAATCGCACCTTGTAGGTTGGCTACCTTTAAAATCGGTAAAACGGGCCCAAACAACTCTTCTTGCAGCACCCGCATAGACTTGTCGACCTCAGTGACAATATGTAGTGGTAATTGCCGGTTATCTTGAGACGGCTCTGCCTGCCATACATTAGCCCCCTTGTCTTTAGCATCGCTAATGATGGTGTTTAAGCGCTGAAACTGCCTTTCATTAATGATGGCTGTTTGATTTTTGAGGCCAACTTTAGGCTGATAGGACTTCTTATAGTGACGTTTTAATGCTGCAACCAGTGCATCAAACTGTTCATGATGAACCAGCACATAGTCAGGTGCGACGCAGATCTGTCCGGAATTAGACAATTTCCCCATTAAGATACTCATTGCAGCTGTATCAATATCGGCATCATCCAACACAATGACTGGAGATTTTCCACCGAGTTCTAAGGTCACCGGAGTCAGATTTTTCGCTGCTGCTGCCATTACTTTTTTGCCGACCTCAGTTGATCCAGTAAAAAGCAAGTGATCAAATGGCTGTTCAGTGAACATAGCGGCAATATCAGGGCCTCCCTCTATCACACAGACCTCATTATCTAGCCCATCAAATAATGTACGGATCACTTTATTGACTGCTGGTGTAAACTCACTGAGTTTAAGCATTGCTTTATTGCCAGCAGCGAGTGCTGTGATAACAGGAACTATCGCAAGCTGGATCGGGTAATTCCATGGCGCTATCACCCCTATTACTCCCTTGGGCACAATATCAATACCAGCGCGACTGGGTAGCCACTGTATACCTGCAAATCGACGCTTGCTTCTACTCCAGCGGGGCAGGTGTTTACTTATGTAGTCAATTGCATTAACACACGGCATAATATCAGCAATAAGTGTGTCAAACCGACTTCTTTTGCCAAAGTCCTTGTCTGCGGCAGCAACAAACTGCGCTTGAAGTTTTAACATTCTGCTTTTCACATCACGCAGTAAACGCAATCGCTTCTCAATAGCCGGATAAGGCTCTTGATGAAACTGACTTTTTAGCTGTGTAAACGTGGCAATTAAATTACTGGTATTGTCTTCAATCATTGTAAGATCCTACTATCACTCGACTCGAATATAGCAAGGAACAAACCTAGGGTCTATTAATACCAATTAGACTTAATACTTGCTCAATTAGAAGGAGTAAATTTGACGCTAACAGCGTTAAAAATTTCTTATTTAGAACAACTAAATAGCAAAATTTTTGCCTTGCCTACACGGAGCTAGGTACCTTGGCTATAGCAGAACGCGGTAGCGGGGTTATGGGCAAGATTTTCTAGCCTCAAAATAAACCACTTAATTAAGATAATTGGTATAACATTTTGGATAACCCCTAAGAGCGATTCAACAGTAAACGGTGGGTTAACTAGAAAAAATGGGTTAGAAGATTGGTTTTATACTCGTTGAGACAGGCTGCGTATGACCGAGTTGCCCTTCGATGGACACAGCCTGTGGAGAATGGCAACTTTAAAACCCTAGTATGGCGCTCGCTAAAGTCAAGGTTACAAACGTAATTAAACATATCGCCACCAAGTTCAACACGAACCCAGCTCGGATCATATCTTTTATTCTTATCTGCCCTGACCCAAATACGATGGCATTTGGTGGAGTTGCTACAGGCATCATAAATGCGCAGCTTGCAGCAATAGCAGCGGGCACCACCCAAACTAAGGGCGAGCCTGTTATCGACTCTGCGACGGGACCAAGCAAAGGTAAAAACCCGGCCGCTGTCGCAGTATTACTGGTAATTTCCGTTAAAAACGTGATCAACGCCGCAACCACTAACACGCTCAGTACCAGCCCTATTGCATCCGCGCCAGCCAACAGGTTAGCAATGTAGTCAGCAAGGCCTGATGACTTAATTTGCGCGGCCAATGACAATCCACCACCAAAAAGTAATAAGATTCCCCAAGGTACTTTTGCTGCGCTTTCCCAATCAAGTAGGCGCTCATCACTATTTGCTTTTGCCGGTAACACAAAAAGCAGTAATGCAGCTGCAATTGCGATACCAGTGTCAGATAGTTTTAAACCAGTAAAATCACCAATAAGCGGCCTAAAAACCCAACTAAGCGCTGCAAGCACAAATATGGCAAATACACCTTTTTCAGCCCTAGACATGTTACCTAGCGCTGCTAGCTGACTGGTAAATAGAGACTTGGTATCAATACTTACCGCTTCTTGGTCTACCTTATAAGTCACTTTTGTTAGCCAAAACCAAGCAAATGCTAACATCACGATTGATAGCGGCACACCTATCATCATCCATGTGGCAAAACCAATTTCTATTTGATAGCTATCCGACAAATATGCTGCCATTAGAGCGTTTGGCGGTGTGCCAATGAGCGTTGCAATTCCACCGATACTGGCACCATAAGCAATAGATAAAAGTAACGCTTTAGCAAAGCTTTGACTGTCACCACCTTGCTCTCTCACTAGGTGAATAACAGAGAGCGCAATTGGTAACATCATCACTGCCGTTGCTGTGTTAGACATCCACATGGATAAAAAAGCTGTGACGGCCATCATCGCCAAAATTTGAGTGCTAGGTTTGCTGCCCGCGACTAACATGGTGTTGAGTGCAATACGCTTGTGTAGCCCCCACTTTTCCATCGCGATAGAGATAAGAAAACCGCCCAAGAACAAGTAAATTAAAGGGTGTGCAAAAGGAGCTGCAGCACTTTTCATTGAAGTTATTCCGGCCAAGGGAGAGACCACTAAAGGCAACAAAGAAGCCGCAGGGATAGGGACAGCTTCCGTTATCCACCACGACGCTAACCAAAATGTTAGCCCTGCGGTTCGCCACGCTTCAATGGACATACCTGCTGGTGGCTCGGTTAAACACGCTATCAACATAACGATAGGACCTAACCACAAAAATAATTGCGACCTTTTGTTTTTTGTACTTTCAACTGTCATGATCGGATCTCTTTAAAATCTGTACTTCAATCCAAGCGCTATACTCGTATCATCTTCTGTATCAAGGTCGAGCCGTGTTGCCATTGCATACAAGTTAGTTTGCTTATCAAAGAGATAGTCTGTTCCCAAACTCCATTGCGTTGCATCTTCGTCATGGCGTAATCCGCTGGTGTCTCGGGCAAACTGTAATTTAGGACGCCAATGATCGCTTAGCTGATAACTGGCACTCACCACATAGCCCTTGCCTGATTTATCTTTTGCCAGATTTTCACTGTCTTGGATAATGGCACCAAGTTGTAACTTTTGCCACTTGTAAGCCAGAGCAATGCGCGTAGCTAGCAAGTTGCCGATACTGTCTGTATGACTGAGCGCTATATAATACTGTTTATTTTTTAATGCTCGATCGCCATAAATTGCTGTCGCAGCAAACCCTGCTTGTTCATTACTCGCATCATCTTTTGGAGTATAAGTGAGAGAGAACGACATATTATTCCAATTTGGCGAAGTGTATGTAATTGAGTCTCCAACTCTATCTTGTCCAGCAAGGACTTGGGCGATATCACTTTGTGTTTCATTAAACTGATCAACTTTACCTTCACTAAACTTAAAGCGGGTATCATTGCGACCAATTAGCACAGTGCCAAATTGTCCAGCAAGGCCAAGATAGGTGTTTCTAGCAGAAAATGGCTCTGTTGTGTCGTCATGTTCAAAGCCCTTTACCTGCACTTCATATTTATAAACAAGTTTTAGGTCACTTGCTAACGTATGCTCGCCCTTTACCCCAATTCTTGAAAACGGTGCATCAATTTGCGTCCCAGCTTTAGTGTATCGCATGACCCCTTTATCCGTATTTGCGATTTGGACTTCTGCTTTGCCGTAAATACGATAGTCTGCTGCCATCACACTGGCGGTCGCTGATGTGGCTAACACAGCCACGATAAATTTACTTGCCGTCATTGCTTATCTCATTTTTTTGATTGTTGTCACTCGGTGTAACGCAATTCTGAGACCAGCATTATTTTTTAATTTAGAATCATGAAGATATAAAAATTCACTACAACTAATTGATACATAGTGTGCGGTTTTCCACACACGCAACCTTTATGTTTGTCACTAACTTCACCCACACTCGTGCAAGCTCACAGACCTTTTAATTATCCGAAGTTCATATATGGGTCTCCTCCATTTTTGCAAAGTCATACCAATTTGCTTAATTAAG
>NZ_RCSQ01000045.1:0-19374 GCF_004103255.1 Pseudoalteromonas sp. PS5 | reverse complement strand
GCATATAGTTCCCTAGTTTTTAAACTCTTATCCCGAGCTGGGGTTAATTAACGTGTTAACTGATTCTTGGCACACGACTAGACTCGAAGACCTACTTATTTAGCTTAGAGGCTCTTTTAAAGTTACTACGCGAACAAGGTTTGGGACTGAAATATTTACAGGAACGTGCGCTTTGTGGAACAAAAGTAACGTTGACGAGCGTCTTTTATTCGCTCAAAACGCATATCAGGTAAAGTCTACCCCCGTTCTTTTTAAACGGTGAGATTCGGGTATGGGCTACTACTTTTTATACCTGGTAAAAAGTGCAAATCCTGCTAAACAATAATGATCACAGCAATCAAGTCGCGCCGGTTACTGGCATATCCGAATCAAAGCCAATACTGGTAAACAGGTTATCTAGTTCAAGCTCAAAATCTTTGCGATTCAAATCCAAAGATTTTAGTGTTGTCCCACCAAGTACGGTTTCTTGGCCTCTTTCTAATCGTGCATGTAAACTTGCTATTACCGTACGGATGCGATCTCTATCTTGCTGTACTAGCGCTTTTTGACTTTCGGTTTCATGGTCGAGCTTTGCTAACATTTCCAGCCGTTCCGAGAGTTCTTTATATGCCAAGAAGTCCAGCTCTAAATTTTTAAACAGTAATAACTGAGATTGATCTTTACTGCCGATCGTGACTTTTATCGGGTTGACCATAATGTCCGCTAGCAGTCGTTTAAGCTCCTCAAAGGCAGCTTCACCTTGTTGTGCGAGACTTGCAAGATCAAACAAAACCTCATGGTCTGCAAACTGGAATTTCAGTGGCTCTTGCTCATTTTTATGGTTTTCTATCTCAACAGCAGGCTTAGCTTGTACCGCCTCTATCAAATTTTGTTCAAACGCTCCTGTCCGTTGTATTTTTGTATTTGCATCAAATTGGTAGTCTTCACTGCTTAGAGCAATCTCAGGCGTAGCGCTAATTGTAGCCTCGCTAAGCCCAGGGGCTTGTGATCCTATAAAAAATATCTGCATGAAATAATCAAGGTTTAGTTAGCTAGATAACTAGTCTTAGCAAGCACTATTCCACCTCAATACCAACTAAAAACAGGTCAAAAGAAAAGCAATAGATAGTTCCACGCTTGATATTTCAGATAAAAACCTAGCTTCACAGGCAATTCATTGCCACTTTGGTACGTTTTATTGCCTCAAGAGTAATGGTTGATCAAGTGACTGCTTAATCTAGCTATGCTTTGCTTCATGCTAAGTCGCGACGGCTAGTAATTTGGTACAAACCTTGCTGGATAAATATCAACCACCCAATGGATGTGTTAAGCCATGAAACTAACAAAGGAAGAGTTATTGTTTATTAATCGAACGTTGACTAGTCATCCCACTGAGCAACAACGGCCATCAGACAATATTCCAAAGCAGGTGCAGCAAACGTCTGCGGAAATTAAAAAGTTACTGGCAAGTATTTCGAGTCATTCACAGTTTTGTATCGTGGCTAAAAACGACAATGAGCACGTTGAGTTTCCACTTACCAATCTATCGAGCCTGATTGATTTACTCGAGCATAATGTCGAGGCTCCGAGTATTCTCGAAGCCACACAAGCAGGCTCAGCGCGCAGTTGGCGAACTTGCCCTTCGACCCCTGTTAGATTGAGAGTCTCCTCTCAATACATGCCCTTTAATATCGTTTCTATTTCACAATCTGGTGGACTGCTGAATACTTTTCCCTTCAAAGCAAGCGCGATCCAAGCCAATTTAGCCCGTCGGATCGCAAAACTATACCTCGGTGATCCTATTCCATTACTTGCAAAGATAAACTCCATAAAAGTGATCACTCCGCTGGAGCTTGCCATCTCTTTTACAATGGATAAAGTAGACAATAGCAGGCTCAAAGCATTTATCCTACATAACTATATACAGCGAAAAGGTTTTGATAAGACGTGAGTTAACCTCATCCAAATCGATTCCCACGTACTGTCGGACGGATACTAACTATCTAAAGTTCAGATCAGTTAACCGAGTCACGACAGCATTATCGTATAACGTTCGTAGTAATGTATAAAAATCATGGTTTAATTTAAGTTTTATCCCATCAAGCTCCGCGATGGGAACACAGGGCGTCCAAGAGTTTAGTAGTGCAAGCCCATCTAGCTGCTCTATTTCACTTAACGAAATATCAACACAGCTTTGCTTTATTCCAGCTTGTTGCGCCATTGCTTCTATGATTTGCATCATGGTGCCGTGTAACTTAGGCCCTTTCGGCCAGACTAACCCTTCCCCATCCCACCCCACAAGATTCCAAATGCTGCCTTCCAATACTCGATTATTGTGGACAAAGATGGCATCATCAAAACCAGCGTTATGTGCTTCACGCATAAAGTAAGTCTTTGCGATTTCACCCACATGTTTAGTGTCGGCTAGTGGGCGCTGATATTCAAAAGATTTCAAACGCATAGGCCCAGTTGGACCATTATGTGCTGCGCTTGTTTTAATCATAATATTGAGTTCTGCATCTTTAGATTTTTGCGTAAATTCACCGTCCGAACTAAATACTGTGATTAAGATTGAGCTGTCCTTTGGGGCCTCTCTTATAGCGGCTTGTAACTGCTCTATCACATCACCTTCTTTTAATTCCATTGAAAATAATTTTTGTGAAGCTTGCAGTAATCTTGTCATATGGAACTCGAATCCTTTCACTGCATAATCTCGCATCTGCATCGCAGTAAAATGTGCATGACCTGCAAATGCCAACTGCTCTAATACCTCTTCTTTGGCAACATTACCATTAATAAAAGTAGTAAACTTATTTTTCATTTCACTAGTCCAAATACCTCTGTGTGGTATTATTCTCGCCAAAGTAGAAGGCTTTGAAAAACGAATAGTTTTTTCAGCGTTACAAATTAAATTTGCAGAGATATTAGATGAAGTACTTAAGTGGCTCGCTCTTTCAAATCTTGGACGCGAGTTTGCGGCTCAAAAACTTTTCAAAAGTAGCTGACGAACTTGGACTCACACCTGCAGCCGTTAGCTACCAGATCAGACAATTTGAAAGTCGACTTGGTTTTTTATTATTTACACGACATCCTGGAGGTCTCGAAGTGACCAAAGAGGGTCAGATCATTTGTCAACAAGCTTGCGAGTCGCTTACACAAATGCGTTCGGTAATAGAGCAAGCAAAACGGCTCAACCAAGATGCTAAAACATTACGCATTACAGCAAGCACACGCTTTGCTACTCAACTGCTTTTACCTAATTTAGCTCGCTTGAAATCAATAACCCCTGATACAGACATTGAGATTGATATTTCAGATAAAATACGACCACTGGTACAGAGCGATTTTGATATTGCAATACGCTTTTGTGATGGTAAGCCGCAAGGCGCGGTTCGAGTAAAGAAAGTAATGAATACCAGTCTAGTCGCTGTTTGTAGCAAGGCTTTATGGCAACAACATCAAGCCTTATTAGCAAGTCCTAAAGCATTTCCACAATTTTTATTATGCTCAGTTAAGTGTCGCGTCGGTACGTTAGAGTGGCCAAGTTGGTCAACTTGGTTCGAAAGCTTGGCAAGCGTCGATTGGCACAATGCTGAGCATCTTACATTTGACGAAATGACCCAAGTGATCCAATTTATACAAGACGAAAACGCAATTGGCCTAGTCGAGCCCAAACTGGCTGAGAAAGAAATTTCCAACGGTCGATTGGTTCAGCTGAGCAAACACGAGCTCACTATTCCTGCGCCTTACGCATATTATGCTGTAATTCCCGATAGGCGCGAAAATAGCGCGCCTGTCCAAAAATGTGTTCAGTGGTTACAGGGATTGGTAAATAACTCGTATCGCGAGCAGTAAAAAGGCACAGCCGAGTATTTTATCAATCACCGCACGCTTTGCTGTTAAATCAAATTTATCCCTTGCTGAGGCACTGGCCACCGAGACAAAAAAATACCATAAGGCGTCTATCGTAAGCACTGTGATACACATGACAAACCCGACGAATAGTGTCATTTTTTCAGGGTCTATAAACTGTGAGAAAAGTGCGACAAAGAAAATGGCAAGCTTTGGATTCAAAAAGGCAATTGCGAACCCGTCTTGAGCTGCTTTTCGGTATGAGCTAGCTCCATCAGCATTTGGCACACTGAGACCCTCACTTTTACTTGTTAGGATTTTAATCCCCATCCACGCGAGGTATGCAGCCCCACCATAAACCAAAAACTGATATATAATTGGAAATTGGTGGATCAACCCAGACAAGCCTAAAATGGCTAAACTTGCATAAATTCCCACACCAACACCATGTGAAAGACTCGCCACAATGCCGTGTTTAGCACTATGAAATAAGCTGTAGCGCAATACAACAGCCAAGCTAGGACCCGGTGACATCGCACCGAAAGCACAAATAGCGGCCAAACTTAGCCAAGCAGTAAGTTCCATAATATTTCCGTAGAGAATTTCAAAGCGCGTAGAATAACAGAATTAAGAAAATAGATGATAGTTTACAAGTAAAAAGGAGCAGATTGCTCCTTTTTTATGTTGATTATGCAGATTGAGATTGTAGCGTTTGCTCAGCCTGCGACTGACCAATAAACCAGATGCTATTAGGCTCACCATAAAGTGCTCGAAGCCTTGTTTTATCAGCCATTTTCCAGAAAATGACACCAAGGATCGCAGCACTTAGCTCCAGAACCACTGATGACCAACCAGATGCTGGCCAAATACCTAGGCTTGGCAACATCATCGCAATAATTGAAGATAGCGGCAGTGAAAAGCATAAAATCGCGATGCTTCTTTGTGACCAAATTGCGGTTTTACTTATGCCAAAAATAAATGCAGACATTAGCGCAATAAAGAAGCAGAGATAGTAAGCCCACATATAGACTACATTTATATTTAACGCTGTCAGCGCCACCCATTTAGTCACAGCAAAAGCCGCAGCGACCCCAAGCATCGCACCCATTGCGACGCCAATAGTGAGTTTACCCATAATCTGAGTAGATTTAGATTGCTCAGCCTGCGTTTGTTTACGCCGCTTTTCGAGCCAGAGTAAGTTACCAGTGTAAAATAATACGGCTCCCAGCACGCCTAGGAAAAAATACACCCACCGTCCTATCTCGCCACCATAGCTTCCAAAATGAAGACCAAATAGTGTAGTAACTACTGCTCCCCAAATACCTTGATCGCCATTAATTACACTGCTCGTTGAGATTTCAAACGTATATGGATTCATAAACAAGAAGTCTGTTTTTGGTCCACGCATCAGATACTCATCACTTACCAGTTGCACCGAAGCTGATGGGCTTTTACTGTTTAGGCGGCTAAGTGTGATCTCTTTGATTGAGTGTTCTGGTGCATAAACTTTCGCTCTTGCCACTATTTCTTCAATGCTAGGCAAATGCGCTACGTTAAATTCAACCTTGGAGGGGGCGTCACGCGCGAAAAGCGGTTTATCGCCATATAGCTTACTTAAGCCACCATAAAGAATGTCGTGAAATGCAAATACAATGACGGTGAGCGCTATAATAATATGAAATGGTAAGCTGGTGATCCCAATTAAGTTATGAGTATCCAACCAAAAACGACTTGCCCCTTTATTATCCCTAAGTGCAAAGAAGCTTTTGACCAATGTAGGTAATAAAAATATCACCCCAGAGATCAACGCGATGAAGTACAAAATAGCAGCAATACCGAGCACATACACACCCGCTTGATCATGGCCAATTTCCCCTGCAATGCCCGCGCTTCGATGTAAATAATCAACCAAAGCAGAAAGCTCGTTGATGTAGCTCGTATGCGCCTGCAACTCTCCAGATTCATCCAATGTGCCATGCCATAGCTGTTTATCTAAGCTTAGTCCTCTTGCACTCCCTTGCTGATACCAAGTAATAGGAGATTGCCCCTCCTCAAAACTCACTTTTAATCCATTTTGAGACTCGGGATATTGTGCTAACACACTGTGAATTAATGTATCATATTGAGTCGACTCGACTTGTGGTAATTGATGAGAAGGTGGCGTCGCCCATTTATCTATGGAGCTTGCAAACATCGTAATGGCACCAGCAAAAAAACCTATAAACAACAAAAGTCCTGTCGTGATCCCGGTCCACGTATGAACAGCCTGATAAATTCTTAGAATGTCTGCTCTTACCTTCATGCTATCCCTCTCACAAAATACAATAATACATAAACCAGTATGTTTGCTCCACCTAACCAAATTAGTGCTTGCTTTGCGCTTCGAAACATAAATACAAAGCTCAGAATTAACAGCCAAATAGGTGGTATGATCCACATATTAAATTGAGTACGCCAACTATGTTTTTCTACACTAATTGTTTGGGTAAGGCCATCACTACCAAGCCATGCAAATAACCCTACCATTCCAAAACTCAACGCAAGTCCAAATACAGCACCCGCGAATATTTTTCCCCACCAATCAGGTTGGACTTTTTCTGTCGTGGCTAACTTACTCATTATGATTTCCTGAAAAGCATCAAAATAGTAAGTGGGATAAGTGCAGTCAGCGCCATTACAGCAACTAGCCAGCTGAATAAAACAGCAGCACCAACAAATAACTGAAATGCACATGTGAAAGAGATAATCATCAAAACATAGCCTACGACTCTAGCTTTTTTGGGTAGACGTTGACTCAACAAGCGTTGGTGTTTGCTGGTGCAATAAATCAGCGTAATGGCAACAATCAAGAGAAGGACAAAAAACAAAATTACCAAAGTAAAACTCCGTTTCACATCAAAAAAGGATGAATAAAGCATGAGAATTATAGCGCGTGTTTTTATTTCAGCAACACAAAGTGCAATTGATATGATAATCATTTTTGTTTAGAATATTACCGAAAATGACAACAATCTGTGTCTCTAGCCTATTCGTAGCCTAGCGTGTAGATGTGTGTATCTTGATTGCTCAGGCAATTATCTTAAGAAAACTACTATCAGGTAAGAAGGATCACCTCGGTGAATAAATACTCTCCAAATAAGTCTCTTATAGCGCTTTGTGTCTCAACCGCACTACTCTCTCCTCTTAGTTATGCCGATGATGATAAAGAAATCGAATCTATTGAAAAAATCATCGTATTAGGCGAAAAAACAGCACGTAGTCTAAAAGATACCGCTTCTTCCGTATCTGTAATTGATGAATCTCAACTCAAAGATCTAACGCACTTAAGCTTAAGTAGTGCAGTTTCTGAAATCGCCAATGTAGTTGTACTTTCAGGTGCAAAGCCAGATATTCGCGGTGTATCAGGCAATGGTTCGGCAACCGGGTTCAACGGTGTTTCTGGTGGTGCTAAAGCAAGAGTTTCAACCATTACCGACGGTGTGGCTGAGCCATTTATGGCTGATTTAACCGGTGATACGGGAATGTGGGATGTAGAACAAATCGAGGTATTTAGAGGACCACAATCTACTAGCCATGGCCGAAACAGTATCGGCGGCGCAATGTTTATAAAGACCAAAGATCCCTCTTTTGATTGGGAAGGTGCAGGTAGAGTTGCATATAGAAATAAAGATAGTTATATAGATAAGTCGATTATGCTATCTGGGCCGCTTATTGATAATGAGCTGGCATTTCGTATTACTGGTCAGCGTGTTGACGGTGAAGACTACGACAACAGCATTGAGTACAAAGATAACCCACCTAAATTTGACCTAAACGAACTCAATACAGAAAAAGCCAGATTTAAATTATTGTGGCAACCTAGTCAATTTGAGGGAGTAACGGCACTGCTTAGTCATTCAATTGCTTTTGAAAAAGGTAACACAGGCCGTACAAACTATATTGCAAAGGATCCTCGCGCTTTCATTCCAGCTTGGGAGCGTTATATGGATACCAACTCAAAAACAACTAGTTTAAAAATTAACCACAAGCTAAATCAAAACCTTGATTACGAAATTTTGATGGCAGCGATGGATTACAATTTCGGCTTTGATTCTTATGAAGCTAATCCGAATTTTGAACAAATCATGAGAATGAATGAGGACAATGTAAACGTCGAATTCAAACTCAATTACAACGCAGACCTTTTATCAGGCTTCATTGGTTTAGCATATTATGATAGAGAACAAAGTTATCATAGTGACGGCTTCGCTAACTATTTTGGCAGTGATGACAGCAAATCAAAAGCCATATATGGGGAACTAAGCTATAAACTAAACCCTGATTTTACGATCATCACTGGGGCACGTATTGAACAAGAATCACAGTGGCGTGATATTCACTTTACTACTGCTCAGGGGGTACTAAACTCCCTACTCGATCAAGACAAAACAATTCGCTTACCTAAACTGGTTTTACAATACAATGTAAATGATAAAACCACAGCATCTTTTAGTGCTAGACGAGGGTACAATGGTGCAGGTGGCGCGTTACAATGGGAAACTGGAGAGTATTATTATTACGACTCAGAAACCGTTAACACGTATGAACTGGGTCTAAGATCGGCATTAAGTAATGATGTGAATATCAGCGCTAATTTGTTTTATAACAATTACGATGGTTACCAAGCAAATGATCCTCAATATCGTATCTCCAATATGGATACTGTGATCACCTACGGTGCTGAATTCGAATTTTCCGCGATGTTAACACCTGATCTTCAGGTTCGAGGCGGCGCGGGGGTATTAAGAACCGAAATACAAGATACCAGCGTAAAATTCTCCGCATTTGATGGTAACGAGTTAAGCTCAGCGCCAGGCTTCACAGCCAATTTAGCAATTAAGTATTGGCTCACTGATGAGCTGCATGTTGGCCTTAGCACCGTTAAAGTAGATGAGTACTACGGTGAAATCGGCAATACTCAAGAGCGGATCGCAGGCGATTACACGCTGTCTCGCTTTAATATCGATTATGAAATTGACAATTGGTTGATTGCTGCCTTCGTAAATAATGTTTTTGACAAAGAAGCATACACTCTGGTTTCACCGAGCAGTCGTCGCTACGAATACGGTTATGTTGGTATTGTAGACCCTCGCAACATGGGTATTTCAGCTACTTACCGCTTTTAACTGTAAA
Organism: Pseudoalteromonas sp. PS5; assembly: GCF_004103255.1. Lineage (NCBI taxonomy): Bacteria > Pseudomonadati > Pseudomonadota > Gammaproteobacteria > Alteromonadales > Pseudoalteromonadaceae > Pseudoalteromonas > Pseudoalteromonas sp. PS5. The sequence goes on along the minus strand of NZ_RCSQ01000045.1, from coordinate 10,371 downwards.
TCGACTAAATCTCAATGATATAAAGCGCAACATCATCATGTTGCGCTTTTTCTTATCTCAAATTAACCTTAGAGGAGGATAGTTAAGATAGTTTATTAAATGCGGGTCTTCTTCTTTTTGTTCGCTGTGTTTGTGTGTACAGCGTCCCAAGCAAAAACAAATGAACACATAATCAATATATGCTTTGAGCGTTGGTGGCCTTATAGTTTTTTTGACCAACACAAACAGGCGCAAGGTATTGAGGTTGAAATCATAAAAGCAGCGCTAATCGATAGCGACTACAAATTGGTTTTTCACGAACTTCCTTATCGCCGTTGCTTGGCTGGTGTCGCCAATAACACGTTCGATTTTACGCTACATGTTGATAAAGCTGATGGCTTTGCTACTTTGAATATGTCTTTCACTACATGGCAGCTTTCTCTTGCAGTCACACGTGGCCGCTTTGCATCGCCAGATGATTTTTATCAGCTCGCAGCACCACGAGTGATGATTTCAGAAGACTATAATTATCCCGAGCAGGTCATTAACAGTCTCAAGGCTATCAATGCAGCCATTGTTGAACGCTCATTTTACGAACAAACCCATGAAGACGGCAAAATATTTTTCTCCGTACTAAATAACAATAGAGTTGATGCCGTGTTAGTTGACAAAGTGTGGGCGTTGGAGATGATCAAACACCATCAGCTCGCAGTCACATTTTTACCCAGTCCATTTCACGCTGAGCCCCAGTTTATGGGCTACAAAAGCAGCAATCAGACGCTAGCAGATTACGTAGGAGCAAAGCTTCATAGGGTAACACCTGAGCAGATCCAAACTATAAGAACACAGTATTTGGGAAACTAGACGTGGAATCCCTGTGACAAGCTTAGGCATTTTTAGCTATCAACTTTTAGCTCAGTTACACGTATTCCAATTTAATGAGTCAACATCATACATATGCACCAACGTTCTGCTTTATATAACCTTTTTATTGCTGTGCATTTTATTTATGTTCAAATAACAAACAAATAACCACACTTCATTTGAGCCGTTCTACACTTAAGATATACGTGTAATAAGCCTTTGCTCATTGAATATGGTGCCTACTTAGAAATACAGAAACCGTACCGATAATGAGGTGAAGATTATCCCAAGTGGTCGTGAGTACGTGAGAGGTATTAATGCCAAAACAATCGTGTTGATACCCGTTTTTTGCATTATGTGCGCCTTCAAGGTGTCCATATTTATATGGTAAATACCACTGATGTTATCGCGTGCTTCAAAAAAGAAGTCTGGACAAAAGGTAAGTGTCTTTATTTCAAGGAATGAGCTACGTCAATAACTTGAAATCAAGAGGAGCGAATAACGCGCTTCGTAGTGCGATCTGAATTTCTTTAAACGACGCTAAAAGTAGTTTGTTTATCCAAAACATGAGGAGCGACTTATGAAATCACCAAAATTATGGCTCTTTATCGCACTTCTGATTGTGCTTATTACAGGCTCAGGATACTGGTATTGGCTGGAGAGTGAGCGTCAGCAAATCTTAGGCGTTAAGGGGATTGCCAGTAGTAAAAATACAGCAATTCTTGACTTTTATCCTCATATTTCCAAAGCAGAAAGACCCAAAGATCCCTTTGAATTCCCTATTTTTGTCGGTAAAACCGGCCCAGCAACCAGTTTATATTCTGGGCCTAATCAGTATCCTTTTTACTGTATGACTGTGGATTCCGGCCTCGGCCAACCAGACGTTGATAACCAAGATGGTGTTGGTGTTCCAGTGCTTAGCGAGCAATCTGGTAAAATAATGGGTTACAGCAAAGACTGTACAGTTAAAACGCGACTACAATATTTTCAAATAACTGAAGATGAGCGTATTACCCCCGTAGACGCCACAGCAGATCTATCACAATCTGGGCTACTGCTGCGGGTAGAGCAAGGTACAATTAACCGCTTTATCTACACCATAGTGATGCCAATAAACGCAGAAGAAATTGGCAGCCAGCATGGTAAAGCAAAATGGAACCAACGGCTAATTTACCAATTTAATGGTGGTTCAGGTATTGGCTATCGCCAAGGAAGACAAAAAGCAACTCGGGTAATTGACAGGCAACTAGAGCAGCTAAAGTTGGGCTATGCCGTGATAAGCTCAAGTGGTAACAAAACCAGTTATACCTATAACATGTTATTAGCTGAAGATACTGCTAGACGGGTCAAAAAACAGTTCACGAGTTTATATGGCGAACCACTTTATACCGTTGGTATTGGTGGTTCTGGTGGTGGATTAGCTCAATACCTCATTGCCCAAAATAGCGATGGGATCTTAGATGGTCTAATTCCATTGTATAGTTACCCAGATATGATCACACAAACCACTTATGCCCTTGATTGTGATCTGCTAAATAACTACTTCACCTTTCGTGCTAATGACCGTAACGCATGGCGCGATTGGACCCGGCGTCGTCATATAGAAGGAATGAATGCCATTAACGACTTTCCCCAACGAGCTGGCTTTTTACAACCACTAAACCAGTTGATGTCGGGGTTCGTTCCCTCATTTCCTGATGGCAACAGTGAGTGCATTAATGGATATTTTGGCTTATCTGCTTTTATTAATAACCCAAGGCAAGGATTTTTGAGGCCTTTTTTCGCAGACTCGGTTGTAGAAAATACAAATTGGAGTTACTGGCAAGACATGGCTAACCTATTTGGTACCGACGACTCTGGAATGGGGCTGAGTACGTGGGATAATCAAGGTGTCCAGTATGGTCTGGAAGCGTTAAAAGCGCAGCAGATCACCCTAGCGGAATTTATTGATATCAATAAAAACATCGGCGCGTGGAAGCCACAAGCGCAAATGCAGCAAGAAAAGATAGCCCAGCCCTTTGGTCATAACCTACCAATTTGGTTAACACTTTGGGGCAATCACAATATCACAACACCGGATGACACCGGTGTAGCACCTCGGCACCAAGGCAGTCTGCAAGCAATGGAAAAAGCTTATCGCTCTGGCCAAGTATTTATCGGTAAAGTCAATTTACCCATTATTGATGCTCGGCATTATCTAGAAAATGAGTTAGATATGCACCATATGTCAGCTTCATTCTACACTCGATTACGAATGGAAGCTGCAAACTCAACCCCTAGCAATCAAGTGATTTGGGTAGCCCATCAATCATTTAACCCAACAAAATTGGCATTTGAGAAAATGGACGAATGGCTGCTTAACCTAAAAGAAAACCCGAGTTTATCAGTAGCAGACGCTAAACCTGCAACCCTTTTTGACACTTGCTATGACGAACACGGCAATGTTATTGCTAGCGGTGACACTGTCTTTAATGGGATCTGGAATAATCAGCCTCAAGGCACCTGCACAGCTAAATACCCGATGTTTTCTACCAGTCGAATTCAAGCTGGTGCAAGCTGGGCTGGAGATATTTTTAAATGTCACCGCATTTCGATTGACCAAGCAATCGCCAAAGGGCTATACACAGGTATTGATATCGCACCAGCGGTTCGCGAATTAAAACAGATTTACCCGGATGGTGTGTGCGATTACAGTCAACCTGACATGGGAAGACCGCAAGATCTGCATTAATGACACGTAGGAGGTATTATAGCCTGATACTTCCTTTGCTAGTTGGTGTTGTGATGCTGCTATTATTCTCATTCTTCACGTTTTGCGATACGTATACTTGAAGTAAAAAGATACTTATGTTTTTCTGCCAATTTGTAACCTTGAAGATAAAGTAGCAGGAACTTGTCTTTTTCGATAGCCTGAGGTTTGGATAATGGCAGAAGCGAATGAGGTCAAGCCGCAAGGCATATAGCCGACAAGCGAGTCTCTGCTTGCTGAGCTGCCACTTAGAAAAACTCTACTGAATTTACACCGCATCGGCGCATGCAAAGACCGCTATAGCTTACTAATTCTCCATATATCTCAGATATATAGTATTGCTTTTAATTACTCTCCACCATAATATGTTACTACATTGTTGCGATTCATTACTCGCGCATTTCGCACCATACTGTTGATTAAGCGCACGCGCTACCAAAACTAGAAGAAAAGAATGTCTGCTAAATACCAACCTTTGCCCACTGACTTTGACGCACTAGCCGAAGAAACTTACACAAAATTCAGCAAACGAATAGCTATATATCACCAATTACACAAGTTAACTCGTCGACTTGCTGTCACTTCCACCATGTTCATTATCCCAAGTTTTATTTACTTTTTATCTTCACTTGACGTATTTTCCAGTACATCTTTTGAGAACATCAGCGATATAGGCGAGACCGCTATTATAAGCTTAGCTGCAGATAGTTGCTTAAGCTTGTGGCAAGCTATTTTAATCTGTGCGTTTTCATTTTTCTTCATACTTATTTGGGTAAGAACGCTAGTAACGGCTAAAATAGCAGCACAGAATGGTAAAAGCTCTAGAAGCACCGAAAATGCAGAAAATGCAGAAAATGCAGAAAATGCAGAAAATGCAGAAAATGCAGAAAATGCAGAAAATGATACATCACCTATAAAAATCATATTAAAAGATTTCTATCGAATTTATTATCTAATTACCACTCTCGCGCTCACCACCCTGATATTTATCGACTTTAAAACATTGGCTCCCTACTACTTTATTTTAGGCTCCACCATTTTCATTGTGAGTTATTCTGTGAATCGCAAATTTGGTTACACCCGAGCTTGGTCAAGAAACAGACTCTACGCCGAGCGAATACTTTTGATTGTCGCTCGCTATAAGTCAGGTGTGGTTTTTAGAGATAAGGCAATGGAAGAGCTACTTAAACTAATAGAGCAATACGAAATACAAACGCATCAAGATATTGTTAACGACTATATCCGTTATGGTGACTCTGCATTAAGTTCATTGAAAGGGTTAAGGAAGTAAACCATGAGCAGAAAATATAAATTAAATTTAGATAAAAATGAGTTCAGAGATGACTATATTGCTGGCAATAATCTAGATGAGTTTTGGCAAGACGATGCAAAAAATGCGCTGCTAAGTCGGTTAACAAATTGCTTGGGTGAAGCAAAAGAGTATCACTCGTTTAGGCAAGGGAGCAGTAAAACATGGTTATCTCACAATGCGATTTTGGTCTCGGGACAGCGCGGGACAGGCAAAACGGTATTTTTAAGAAACAGTAAAGCAATGTGGGAAAGCGCTCATTCAACTGGCGAAGATGAAAAGTCACTGTATTTTCTTGATGTCATTGACCCCACCATGCTGATTAATGAAGACACTTTCGCCAATGTTATCGTGGCGCAGATATACAGCGAAGTAGAGAAACAGCTCCTTAAACACACAGAATTTGCATGCTCAAGTGCAAAGCAAAACGACAAAAATAGGTTTACTTATGCGTTAAAAAAACTTGCAGATTCACTAGGAAAGTCTAGCGAATTTAACGGCTATACTGGTATCGATAAAATCCAACAATATAAATCCGGTATACATATCGAGTCTTTTTTTCATCAATTTGTTGAAATAGCGATTAACATACTTGGTTGTAAAGCCTTAGTGCTACCCATCGATGATGTTGATATGGCATTGGATCGCGCGTTTGAGGTTGTCGATGACGTCCGCAGATTGTTAGGTTGTCCTTATATTATCCCTATTGTCAGTGGCGATATGCGTTTATATGAACACATGACTCACGTACATTTTGATGATAAAGCGTATAAAAAACACGTACACAACGAGGAGCTAACAGAGGAAGGGTTAGCGGTTGCAAAAGAGCTCACCACAGCATATCTAACCAAAGTCTTTCCCAATCAAATGCGTATTTCACTGCAGCCTATTAGCCGCTTAATGCCTAACTTAACGATTGCCGAGCGCTCAAGTAAAGAGAATTTCCAAGAAACAACCGTTAGTGACTACGAACAATTGTTGTTTCAGGCCTTTTACCCCTTATGTCATAATGACGAAGCTCTGCATCATTGGCCAAGGCCTGAATCTTCAAGGGAGCTGGTGCAACTTATCCGTTCAATTCCTCCTAGGTATATTAATAATACGCAAACATTCAGCCAATCAATAAAACCTGATTTTCATACACTTTGGAATAACTTTATTATTTGGGCTGAGCAGAAAAAAAATGGCGTTGCCTTTACAAATGCCGACTCCTATCTAACACTGCTCAACCAAAATAATAGTAAAGAGTTTAATATTCAGACATTATTGGCTTTTAACCCTAGGCAACAAATTAATAAAGAGTTGTACCCGTGGGCAAAGAAAAACTTTTATCAAAACCAATTAACGGTTCTTGAGTCACTGGCACAACAAGCTCGCGCTTATAGTGGTAACAAATCCATTTTAGACTCAGTCTTCAAAGCTAACTCGCATACGCTAAGAAGTATGCCACCGCTGGAGTTTTACGACGAAAGAATATTTATTTCGCAAAAAGCCATAGATAACGCGAAAGACAATCCAGAGTTCAGATTAATTGAAACAGAAGACCGTGGGGTTCTCGAAATACCTCTACCTCAATTATTGTTAGATATATACACCCACGGTGAAGTCTATTCTACCTTAAGGAATACCTATCAATTTATCTTTTTTAGCCGAGCCTTTGAGCTAATTGCTTACTCTTGTTTAAAGCCTACAGCAGAGTTATCCCTACTTGAGCGCAATATAGCGGCCATACTTAACCGCGTACCGTTTTATTCAATCTTTAGTATCAATCAAACCAAGCCTGTATTTGGTTCAACCGATCAGGAATCAACAGAAGAAGAGCAGGCGCAGTTAGATGAGGATCCTGATAAAACGCTAAGTGCAAAAATACTGGCGATACAAATTTCTAACTGGCAAAAGGCACACGAAAATACGTTTAATACACTAGACAGTAAAGCACTGGTGGCGCTGCTCTCGTATATGTTTAACAAAACCTTCACTGCTTTTGCGGTATTTAAGTACCAAAATTTACTCAAATCAGACCGCTATGACGACGAGCATTTATCTGACTTGGTTAACCGCTTTAGTTATATGTTAGTTAATTCAGCTTACACCGCTGGCATTCAGGGGGAGTCTATACCTGCAAACGTCGCAATCTCCGATAACCATGCAACCATCAGAGATCAGATGAAATTTGAAAAGGTAGACAATACATTAAGACGCAATAAATCGTTTTTAGAAAAGGAAGCTGAGGAGAGTGAGCACTCCGTACTTGCACTTAACTTCTGCCGTGCCTTAGAGCGACATCCCGTTTTATTTGCATTTACCGATACACCGCAACTGAAATTAGGTAAAACACAAAGTAATAGTGCTAACACCAAAACTACCAAAACGGCTTGGAATATAGATCCAGAGAATAACGCCGGTTCATGGAAACCCAGTAAAGGTGCAGAAAAAAGCTCGTTTTCGCCAGTGAGAAGTAGTAAAGCGACAAGGACTGATAATAAGTCAGCTGAATCTATAGACTCAAAGAGCACTAGAGATAATCCAGAAATAGAAGCACCTACAGAGCCCAACTCTACCCACAATGATCAAGATAAAACTAAGCCTGTAAACCCTAAAGTTATTAAAAATAACCAAGAAATAGACAAAGCTATAAACGCGATTTTGAGAGAGTATAAAGCCGCAACAAGCGCCAAACCCAGTGTTGGAAAGCTGCGACTTTATATGCGTAATAACAGGAAAAGCATTATATTGTTTGGACTAGGAACAGATTTTTCAACAGAGGCAATAGATAATTATGCTACCGCCAAAGGTTTATATAATCAAAATCGTACGATATCTGCCAATAAATCTGAAGGTAAAGTGATCATAGCACTTCGGCGTGAAGAGTTTATCCAATGATCTGTGCATCAGATAAGTCTATTGTCGCCGCAGCTGCGTTAACATCTGATCGGTTGCTCGCTTCTCCTTCTGAGCATGGCTCATTGCTATCGAGCACCTCGACAAAGCCCATCACAGAAGCGCTCACTGCTGCGGTATCAGACTACCAAGCCTATACCCGCCATACACTTCGAAGCGATGATATTTATCATATGCTAAAGCTTAACTTTGTTACTTTTGACAACGAAGATTATGAGCAGATGTTGAGTCACCTCAGTGACTATTATTTACAGTGGCAAGGAAATAGATTTGAAGTTAAGCCCAAAAAGCTGGATCAATGGCTTGAATTATTAACGCTGCTTGACCCAAGCTGGGTAATTGCACAGGCTTATAAAGATTTATCCTCACGCCATGGCGTGAGCAAACATGATGTCATCAGCGCCATTACGCGCACTCAATGCCCTTTCGCATTATCTAATGACAGATATGACAAAGCATATGCTGATAACCATGTACATTTGGGAGGTCATGGCTATATCGGTCCTTCCCTATTGGGGTTTGCACTTTATGGCCAACGCCTAGATGACAAAATTGTGTGGCCGAGGCGAGCAGAATACACCTTGTTTGAGAGCGGCGCATATAAAAAGCAACACCTACCAGCGTGGTGTCACCAATTAGGCACCACCTTGATTGAACACACTTTTAACTATCAGGCTTCCACTTTGCGTGAGTTTGACCCAAGCGAGGATATCGCCAAAATACACAACGTATTACCATATTTACACCAAGATAAAGCCGATCTGGTTACACAGCACTACTTTGTTGCCGCACACAATCGTTTTGCTCCATCGTCAAAACGCTGGCTACTCTTCTGTCTTGGGGTATTACACTGTGATAAAGCGCTCAGTCACCAAATCAATGCTTTTATTCGTGTTAGCGCTATCTTTCGAAACTATATGGTGGTGTCGGGTGTCGGTTTAAGTCAATTCGTTAGTCACTCTCGCTTTCAGGCTCGGAGTAAACGAGCGCTTGCGTACCAAAGTCACAGTGGGATAGATGCACTCAGTGCTGATATGCAAAACACTTATCGTGAATTTAGGACTACACCGCAAGTACTACTGGGCACTGAGCAATTCCCAGCCGATCCAGAGTCCTTAACCCAAGCACTGCGGGTACTGTACGAGTCTTCCTTAGCTGAACAGGTGCATTTTGTGTTGCACTTTACGCGCTCAGGTAATAGAGCAGATAAATACCAAGAACAAATTAGAAAGGCATTGAAAGCGCAAGTAAACATGCTGCAAGCGTTTGCATGCTCAACGACCTTTTCAAGTTACGAGATAAAAGAGTTTGGTATTGCTGACAATACTTGCCCCCTTACTTTTGACTTGCGCAAGGCCATTCGCGGCTTTGACGTAGCAGGCAATGAAAATGAGCTACCGATAGAAGTATTTGCTCCCGCACTTCGAATACTCCGCCAGGCCAAATATAGTGCCTCTGGGATGTTTTCAAATCGGATGCAGAGACCTTTTTTAACCGTCCATGCTGGTGAAGACTTTAGCCACATCCTCAGTGGGCTGCGTGCAATTGATGAAGCGGTGTACTTTTGTGATTATCAAGCCGGGGATAGGTTGGGACATGCGCTGGCACTAGGTGTGCTACCTCGTAAATGGGCAAAGCGACAGCGAGTTGCCTACCTCTCTATCGATGAGCATCTAGATAATCTCGTGTGGTGTTATCAAAAAGCCCTAGAAGTTGTTCAGCAAGTACCTCAATTTACAGGTGTGCTGCAACTACTTAATGAAAAGATCCAATACTGGTCAGGGTTACTTTATGATGACGAATATAGTTGTAGAGCGTTATATGAAGCGTGGAAACTACGCAGAAATTGCCCGTACGCTGTGCGCGAAACCAACTTAATGGAGTCAGGCTGGGCAGTTGACTTTGAGCAAGGTGAAGTTGTTAACAGTTCAAAAAAAGCGCTAGCACTTTGGCAAAGCTACGTAGATAGGGACTTGCTTGCACCAGATCAGCAAAAATCGGTAATGATACATTGCATTCCTAAACCTGCGGAAGAGCCATTTGGCGTGGAACAAGGGGTATATTTTGATTCTATTTCTGCAGCAGAACTGGAGTTATATGAGGCTATCCAAGATTTGCAAATGGAGAAGTATGCCGCTGATGAAATCATGATTGAGGCATGTCCAACTTCAAATATTTATATTGGCCGATTCCATCATCATCATGAGCATCCCATTTTTCGCTGGGATCCACCTGAACAAGAGTGGATCAAAGCCGGTGGAAAGTATAACCGCTTTGGCCTCAGAAAGGGTTCCGTTGCGGTATGTGTGAACACAGATGACTCAGCATTAATGCCTACTACCATTCAAAATGAACACAGGATATTGCAACAAGTTGCAATTGAGCATTATCAAATAGGTGTTAATCAAACCGAAGTTTGGATTGAAAGGATCCGACAAAAAGGTATCGAGATTTTCCAAAGCAACCACTTATCCTGGTTAAAACCCTGAGCTGCCTTGGTGGAATATCAAATTCGTCTTAATACTTGCTCAATTTGAAGGAGTAAATCTGACGCTAACAGTGTTAAAAA